>JACCZO010000371.1 GCA_013695925.1 Chthoniobacterales bacterium | reverse complement strand
CGGCTCCCCCGCCTAACGAATCATGAACCGCACCATCTCGTGCTCCTCCTCGTCCTCGTCCTCGTGCTCGTCCTCGTTCCCTCCCGGATTCGATCGAGGACGAAGGACGAGGAGGAGAATTGCGCTCTTCGTTTCTCTCACGCTCTTCTCCCTGACGAGCTGCCAGACTCTGCGCCATAAATTCGCCTCTCCGGAGCCTGATTGGCAATCGAAGATCGGCCAACTTCAGTACCGCGGACCAAAAACCTCGCTCATTGGAGAAGTCCTGGTCCGCTATTCCAAGCAGGGCGATTTCGAACTGACCTTCAGCAAAGGGCCGGGTGTGGTCCTGCTCACCATCCGGCAGGATGAAAAATTTGTTCGGGTCAGCGGCCCCCTCGCCCGCGGCTCGTGGTCTGGTCCGCCTAACGAAACCCCCGCCCGCCTGCGCGGCTGGGTTTCGCTCCGCGAATTGATTCTGCGCAGCAAAGATCAGCCGCTCATCCATCAAACCCTCGGACCCGACCGCTTCACTTTCGCTTTCTGACCGACGCGAGCGCTGATGTCGTACTCGAAGTTCATCGCCCGTCTCGTCACGCAGCATCGTGCCCTCGTCTGGTTCGCGGTAGTGCTCATGGCTGGGCTCAGCACGTACGTCCTCGTCACCCGCCTCACTCTCGACACCGAGGTCCTCAATCTCCTCCCGGCCAGGTTTGAATCGGTCCAGGGCCTCAAGGTTTACAACAACGATTTCGCCCAGACCCGCGAGCTGACCTTCGCCCTCTCCTGCCAGCCTAACGACGTCGAGAAACTGGAGGAATTCGCCCCCGTCTTTGCTCAGCGCCTGCGTGAACAACCCTGGAGCACGCGCGTCCTCGCCGGCTCCCCGATGGAATCGCCGGAAGCAGTCGCGGATCTGCAGGGCCTCGCCGTCTCGCTCCTCCTCAATCTCGAGCCGCAGGCCTTCGCCGACACCGTCGCCATTCTGCAACCGGATAAACTCCAGGCGCGCCTCGCTCGTCTGCATCATGAAATCGAAGCGGGCTCGCCCCGGCCGGAGTTTGAGCTGCAACTCGACCCGTTAGGCGTGGTCGCGCCGGCGCTGAAGCCGTTTTCCGGTAATGCCGCCCTCGAACAGGATCAGCCGCTCACCTCGCCTGATCGGACGATGCGCGTTTTCCTCGCGGTCACGAACCAGCCGACGATCAGTGCCTTCGATTGCCAGGCCTTGATGGAAAAAGTGAACGCGTTCCGCGCCAGTGCGAGCGAAGGCTGGGAAGGCGCCGGGCCGCTTGAGGTCCTCGTCACGGGCCGCTCGGCTTATGTCGCGGAGATCTCCCTCAGCATGCGGCACGACATCGTCGTCACCCTGCTCGGCTCGATCCTGCTCGTCGGCGGCGTTTTTTATGTCGGCTTTCGGCGATGGCTCCCGCTCATCGGGATGGGTTTTTCACTTCTTCTCTGCTGCCTCGTCGCGCTCGCCGCCGGGCTTCTCATTTTTGGCGAGCTCAACATGATCACGATCGGGATGTGCGCGATTCTGATCGGGCTCGGGGTCGATTTCGCGATTCTCATTTTCGGCCGCTACCAGCAGGCGCGCAACGAAGGCGCCGAGCACGCTCCCGCGATTGAGGCCGCGGTTGCGAAATTGGGCCAGGCCATTTTCTTCGGCGCGCTGACGACCGCGGTCGGTTTCATGGCGCTTCTCCTGGCCAACTCCGGCGGTTTCACCCAGCTCGGTGTCCTGATCGCGATCGGCATCCTCGTGGCCGCGTTTTTCATGACGAGCGTTTTCTTCTTGTTCACCCGCGAACATTCCAGCCCGCCGCGGAGCGACTGGATTCTCGCACTCGTCAGGATCTATGTCCGTCGGACCCTGCGCACGCCCGGGCTCATCCTCTGGATCGCGCTTCCGATTCTTCTCATTCTTTTCGCTCTCGCGCTTCTCCCGCAAGTGCCGCTTATCTTCGACGCCAGCACCCGCTCGATGGAACCGAAGTCGAGCGCGGCCGGCTACGCTCTCGCCCAGATCATGGGCAAAATGCCGACCCGCTGGGAACCGGTCCTCGCGGTGGTCCGGGCGCCTAACGAGGAGCAGCTGCACGAAAATTGGCAAAAGATCGAGGCCCGCTGGCGCTCGCTCGAGAAGACCGGCGCGATCAAGGGATTTTCCACCCCCGCCGCGCTCGCTCTCTCTCCGCGCCTGATCGAAGAAAACCGGCAGCGCCTCTCCGCGATCGATTTCGCGGCCGCCCGCCGCGCGCTTGAGGAAGCGATCACGCGCGAAGGCTTCAGCCGCGAGAGTTTCGCTCCGGGATTCAAGCTGCTCGATGAACTCGAGGCCGTCTCCCGCGGCACGAAGGCGGTCCCCGATTGGCGCAAGGCGCTGCCGCCGTCCTCGAGCTGGTGGTTTCTGGTCGAGCGCTACTTCGCGGTCGATCCGCTTCTCACGGTCGGTTTCGTGACGACGAATAAACCGGTCGAGACGCACGACCAAAAGGAAATGCTGATGCGTGAACTGCCCGTGGCCGGTGTGCCGATGACGCTTTCCGGCTGGAGCTTTACTCTCACCGATCTCATCCCCTGGTCGCATCGCCAACTCATCCTGATCAGCACCCTGATGGCGTTCTTCGACGCCTTCCTCCTCGCCGTGCTTTATCGCGATTGGCGTCTCTGGCTGATCCAGCTCGCCACTCTCGCCCTCGCCATCGGCGCCATGATCGCGACCATGAAGCTGGCCCACATCCCGCTCAATCTTCTCAACGTGCTCGCCTTCCGCCTCGTTCTCGCCATCGGCGTCGACTACGGCATTTACGTCCTTCTCGTCTGGCAACGCGCGCGCGAAATCGAGCACGATGTGGCCGGCGTGCTCAAGCCCGTCGTCCTCGCCGGCCTGACCGCGATCGCCGGTTTCGGGTCGTTAGGCCTGGCCAATAATCCGACTTTGAGCGGGCTCGGCGTGGCCTGCGCCATCGGGCTGGCCTGGAGCCTTTTCGCCACCATCTTTTTTACCCTGCCCGCGGCAGCCCTCGCAGAACCGATGTCTATTGAGGCCCGCAAACTTCTGGCCGGCACATGATTTCCAAATTCGCACTCCTCGCCTCCTGCATCCTGATCGCGATCACCGGCCTCCAGGCCGAACCGCTCGCGCCCCCGGACGTGAAAGCATTGCTTGAGCGCATCCGGGCCAAGCGCGCCGCGGCCCCACAGGTGCAAGCGGATTTCCAGGAAGAAAAAACCGTTCACCTGATGAACAAGCCGATCAGCAGCACCGGCAAAGTCTGGTTTCAAAAACCGGATAAATTCCGCCGCGAAGTCCAGGGCAATTCGCCCAGCGTCACGGTCAACGACGGCAAGCAGCTCTGGATTTACTATCCGAAATTCAAGTCCGCCGAGCACTACTCGTTAGGCAAACATTCCCCGCTCGACGCCGGCATCGCCGCCCTGACCGCCGCACTCAATCTGGAAAATGTCGAGAACAGCTACCACATCTCGGCGAGCAAAACGGACTCCGGTTATGAGCTGCAGCTGGCTCCGCGCAATCCTTCACTGAAACGGCTGCTCAAGACTTTTAACATCCGGATGAATGCCGATCTCCAGGTGCAACGCACCGAGATGGTCCAGCCAAACGGCGATCATATCGTGACCATTTATTCCAACGAATCACGCGCTCCGATCGAGCCTTCCAACTTCGAATTTACCCCGCCGGCCGGGACGGACATAACGACTCCGCTCGGTCGTTAGGAGGCCGGCACCATCGCCGTCATGGCGACTCACAATAATCCCGAGTTTTCAATCATCATCCCGGTGGCAAATGAAGGCGCCGCGCTCCCCGAATGCCTCTGGCGGATCGAGCGCGGGCCGAGCGAGATCGTGGTCGTGGACGGAGGGAGCGAGGATGCGAGCCGGGCGATCGCCGAGGAAGCAGGTTGCCGCGTCATCTCGCTGCCCGAACCGCACCGCGCTCGACAGATGAATTGCGGCGCGGCGTCGGCCCGTGGCCAGATTCTGCTTTTCCTGCATGCCGACACCTGGCTGCCGGATCGGGCGCTCGACCGGATCAGAGCGGCCCTCGACCAGCGGCACGTCCTCGGCGGCGGATTCGCCCGGCGCTATCGTTCGCCCTCGCTCATCCTCGCCCTCACCTCCCGCCTCGCCGGTCTGCGGAATCGAGTCGTCGGCTGGCATCTCGGCGACCAGGCACTTTTCGTTAGGGCAGATGCTTTCAAAAGGCTCGGCGGCTTTCGCGACATCCCGATTTTTGAAGACCTCGATTTTTCGCGCCGCCTGCGCGACCTGGGCAGGACGGTCAGCCTCACTCCGCCGGTTTCCTCTTCCGCCCGACGTTTCACCGCCCGCGGTCCGCTCCGCACGACCTGGGAAGATTTGCTTTTGACCCGGAAATATTTGTTGGGCACCGACCCGAATGATCTTTGCCAAGCGCCTCCGGATCGCCTAAAAACTCTGCAAGCCTATGAACGCCTATCTTGATTGCCTCGACGAACAGATCGCCGCCCGTCATCTCCTGACGCATCCTTTCTATCTCGCCTGGACCCGTGGCGAACTAAGCAGGGAAACGCTGGCCGATTATGCCGGCCAATATTACCAGCACGTCGCCGCGTTTCCGACATACCTCTCCGCCGTGCACGCGCGTTGCGACGACCAGCCGACCCGCCGCCAGATCCTGGCCAACCTGATCGATGAGGAAGCGGGCGAGCCGAATCATCCGCAGCTCTGGAAGAATTTCGCCAATGCGCTGGGCGTCTCGCCTAACGAACTGGACGAGACCAAGGCCTGGCCGGAGACCGCGCAACTGATCTCCACCTTCCGCGAGGTCTGCCGCGAAGGCGGGATCGCCGAAGGCCTCGCCGCGCTCTACGCGTACGAAAGCCAGATCCCAGCGGTCTCGGAATCGAAGATCGACGGCTTGGTGAAGCACTACCAGTTCGACGACCCGGAAAGCTATCGCTATTTCACTGTTCACATCGAGGCCGACCGCGAACACGCTGCGGTCGAGCGCGCGCTCCTCGAGAGTCACGTGCGTCCGGAAAATTTCGCGGCGGTGACGAAGGCGGCCGACCGCATCCTGGTTGCACTCTGGGAACTGCTCTCCGGCGTTTGTCGCCGCCACGCCATCGCTTGTTAGGCAGGACGGGGAATTTCCGCCCGCGCCCGGCCTCCTACGCGTAGTGAAAAAGGGAGAAGGGCGCTACAACCTAGTCGTGATCGGCGCCGGCACGGCCGGTCTCGTGACCGCGGCTGGTTCTGTCGCGCTCGGCGCGCGGGTGGCCCTGGTCGAGCGCAACCTGATGGGCGGCGACTGTCTCAACTTCGGCTGCGTTCCGAGCAAGGCCTTGATTTCTTCGGCCCGGCTGCTCGACCGGATGCGGCACGCCGACAAATGGGGTCTGCCGAAGCTGACTCCGGAATTTGAATTCGACAAGGTTTTCGCCAGCATGCGCGCGCAGCGGGCGGAACTGGCTCCGCTCGACTCCGCAGAGCGCTTTGAGTCGTTAGGCGTGGACGTTTTTCGCGGGGAAGCAAGCTTTTGTTCGCCCGGCGAAGTCGTGGTCGGTGCGCAAAAATTGCGCGCGCGCAATTTCGTCATCGCCACCGGCTCGCGCGCCGCCATTCCCGAGCCGGTCGGAGCGAGCCAGGTCTCGTATTACACGAACGAAACGATCTTCGATGAGCTGAAGGCGAAGCCGGAAAGCCTGCTCATCCTTGGTGGCGGACCGATCGGTTGCGAACTCGGACAGATGTTCCATCGCCTGGGCGTGAAAGTGACGATTCTTCAGCGCGGCAAACGCCTCCTCGACAAGGAGGACCCTCCGATGAGCGAATTTGTTCAGAGCGCGCTGGAAGCTGAAGGAATCCGCATTCTGACCGGAGCGGAGATCGAGGACGTGCAGGCCACCGGCGCGGGTGTGACCGTCCGCAGTGGCGGGCAAAAAATCTCCGCCGCCGCGCTCCTGGTCGCGGCGGGACGCCAGCCGAATGTTGAAAATCTCAATCTCCAGAAAGCCAACGTCGCCTTCACGAAAAAGGGCATCACGGTAGATCAGCGGCTGGAAACGACACAGCCCGGCATCTACGCGCTCGGAGATGTCGTCGGCCAGCTTCAGTTCACGCACGTGGCCGATTATCATGCGCGGATCGTGATCCGGAACACGCTTGTTCCCTTTTCGTTTTTGCGGCAGAAGGTCGATTATTCCGTCGTTCCCTGGTGCACCTACCTCGACCCGGAAGTGGCGACTGTTGGCCTAACGGAAAGCAGCGCGAAGAAAAAGGGCGTCAGATACGACCTGATCGAGCAGGAGATGAAAGCGGTCGATCGTGCCGTCCTCGAACGCGCCGAAACCGGGTTTGCCCGCGTCCTGGTGAAGCCAGGCACGGATGAGGTGCTGGGCGCAACTCTCGTGGGAGAACATGCCGGGGAATTGATTCAGGAATTTGTCCTCGCCATGAAACACGGCATCGGCCTGAAGGAGATCGCCTCCACCATCTACGGCTACCCCACCTTCGCCAGTCTTGTTCTAAAGACAGCCGAGAAATTGAACAAGAAGCGGCTGACGCCGCGCGCCCGCTCGATCACGAGCTGGCTTTACCGAAGGGCCCGGACATGAAATGGCTCGCCCGATATTGGAAATGGATCGCGCTCGGCCTCGGGCTGGTCGCACTTTCGGTGGCCGTTTCTTTTCTACCCATCGGAGAATGGGTCAAAACTTTCACCAACTGGATTCGGGGCCTGGGTGTCGCCGGGGCCTTCATTTTCATCGGCGTCTATGGACTGGCGTCGGTTCTTTTCCTGCCGGGTGCGGTTTTCACCATCGCCGCTGGGTTGGTTTACGGCATCGTGGGCGGGACCGCTGTCGCGCTGGCGGGGGCGACGTTAGGCGCGGGACTCGCCTTCCTCGTCGCCCGCTACGTCGCCCGCTCGCGAATCAAAAAATTTGCCCAGCAAAACAAACGCTTCGGCGCGATCGACCAGGCCGTGGGAGAGCAGGGCTGGAAGATCGTCGGGCTGCTCCGCCTCAGCCCACTCATTCCGTTTAACGTCAGCAATTATTTCTACGGGCTGACCTCGATTAGTTTCTGGCCTTACCTGCTCGTTTCCTGCATCGGCATGCTTCCCGGGACTCTCCTCTACGCTTATCTGGGCGCGATCGGTCAGGCCGGGTTATCCGGCGGAAAGAAAGGCCACAGCCCGCTGGAGTGGACCTTTCTCGGGATCGGCCTGCTCGCGACCATTGCCGTCACCGTATTCGTTAGTCGGGTGGCGAAGAAGGCGCTGCAAAAGAGCGGGGCGACGAAGAAGAAGTAGGCGCGCGCCCACCGATCTGGCGCAACTTTTGCACCGCGATCGGCGCCTGGAGCGGATCAAACTTCGGATTAAGGCTGAGCGCCTGGCCCAACTCGCGCTGGGCGGTGCTGCGATCGTCGGTCGCCGCCGCCATCATCCCGGCGTGATAATGGAATTCCGCCAGAGGAGTGCGCTGGCGCAGCGCGCGTCGCATCACCTCGCGCGCGTGCGTGAGATCGCCGTTTTTGAAAAGAACCCAGGCGACGGTATCCGCCTCGAGAACATTGCGC
>JACCZO010000363.1 GCA_013695925.1 Chthoniobacterales bacterium | reverse complement strand
GTCCCCGGCCGCCCTGTATCCATGCTTCTCGCCACCGGGGACAGCGTCCCCGACTACAACTCTCTCCACGATCGCGCCCAGCTCGCGGACCTGGTCGAGCCCGATGAATGCGTCAACTTCCGGCATGGAAGCGCGCAGCTCGGCGGCGAAGCGCTGCGACATGCAGCCGCTCACGATCAGCTTTTGGTTAGGCCGTTTCCCGAGGCCGCGCGCCTGGTGCGCTTCGAGAATCGCCTCGATCGATTCTTCCTTGGCCGAATCGATGAAGGCACAGGTGTTCACGACCAGGACATCGGCCTCGCCGGCGTCGGGTGTGATCTGCATCCCACGCTCGAGCACGCTGCCGAGCATGATCTCGGCATCCACGAGATTCTTGGCGCAGCCGAGGCTGATCATTCCGACCTTCGTTAGGCCGGGTGGGATTTGAGGCGTGCTGCTATTCAAAGGTCACATCCGGGTCGCCCGCCGCGAGAGCCGCTCCATTTTTCGTGATTTGCACGGCGCCGCGCTCGAGCACCTTTATCGTGACGTGCGAGCCACGAAAAGAAACCGGCGGGTCGGCCGGATCGAGCCAGCCATTGAAGGCCGGTTCGTCCTGGCCCGCAATCGTGACGCGCAGAAAAGTTTTCCGCATCGGCGTGATCTGCACGCGGTGGGCGGGAGGCGTCGTAACCTCGGGCGAAACCATGTCCTCGGGATGGACCGGCTCGGCCCGGCGTACCTCGGGTTCGGTGGCGGCCGGCGTGGACGGCGGCGGCGAGGCGGTGGGCGCGATCGTTCCCCGAGCCTCACTTGCCGGAGATCCTTCTACCGGGAGGGCGCGCGGCGCGATGATCCGGCCACCCTGGGTGGCGGAAGGCGACGCCGTCGCCGAAACGACCGCGCCGGGCGGCGGCTTCGTCGGGGTGATGCGCTGGATATCGAGCAAGAGCTTGATCAAATACCAACCGAAAACGAGCACCGCGACGGCAATAATAAACGGCAGAAAGGCGGGGCGTTTCGCCGGCTGCCGGCGCACGATCGGCGGCGGCGCGGTGGTGGGCGCATCCTGCAAATAAGAATAGCCATCGACGCTCACTTCGCCCGAGTTTTCAAAGGCGCCGAGATACGGCGTCACGTCGACGTCGAGATATTTGCCGTAGATGAGGAGGAACCCCTTCGCGTAGGCGAGGCTGGAGAAACTCGAGAAATCCTCCGCCTCGAGTTCCTGGATGCGCGAGGCGCGGATCTTGGTCACGCGCGAGGCTTCCTCGACCGAGATGTTCTTCTTGAGACGGGCCTCTTGTAATTTTTTGCCGAACGGTTGCATCTGGACGGCGGGATCAGACGGCGGCGTCGAGATCGACTAGAATCTCACGCGGCTTCGCGCCTTCGCCGGGGCCCAATATGCCGCGCTGCTCGAGAATATCAACGATCCGGGCGGCACGGGTGTAACCCAGCCGGAGCCGACGTTGCAGAAGCGAAGTCGAGGCGCGCTTTTCCTGACGTATAATCTCGAGACATTTCTCGACCAGTTCTTCATCCTCGTCGGTCACATCCTCGCCTGCCTCGCCGAGGTGGCCGCTCGAGATTTTTTCGTGGATCGCCATGTCGTAGGCGGCGGGGCTTTGCGCAGAAACGAAGTCGACCACGCGATGAATCTCCTCATCTGTGACCAACACGCCCTGCGCGCGGATGAGCCGCGAAGTGCTCGGCGGCAGGTAAAGCATGTCGCCCTGGCCTAACAATTGGTCGGCGCCGTTCTCGTCGAGAATGACCCGGCTGTCGATTTTCGAGGCGACCTGGAAAGCGATCCGACTTGGGATGTTTGCCTTGATTACCCCGGTGATGACGTCAGCCCGCGGCGTCTGGGTCGCGACGATGATATGAATCCCGGCGGCGCGCGCCATCTGGGTGATACGCGCGATCGCGCTCTCCACATCGGCCGGCGCAGTCTGCATGAGGTCGGCGAGCTCGTCGATGATCACTACGATGTAAGGCAGCTTGTCGGGGATGATCGGCTCATCATCGCGCGGGACGGTGATCGGCGGGCTGGAGGGAAGCACGCTGTCGCTTCCTTCGTCGTTAGGCACCGACGGCGCGGTGCCCTCCAAATCCAGCTCTTTCTGCGTTTTCTTCGCCGGGCGACCGTTGAAGCCGGTGATGTTGCGCACCCCGCTCCTGGCGAAAATCTTGTAGCGATTTTCCATTTCGATGATGACGTGCCGGAGCGCGAGCAGGACCTTCTTCGGATCGGTCACGACCGGGATGATGAGATGCGGCAGATCGTTGTAGACCTGCATCTCGACCACCTTGGGATCGATCATGATGAAGCGCAGCTCTTGCGGCGTGAACCGGTAAAGCATGCTCGCAATGAGCGCGTTGATGCAGACGCTCTTGCCGCTCCCGGTCGTGCCGGCGACGAGGAGATGCGGCATCTGGGCGAGATCGGCGATAATCGTTTTGCCGTAGACGTCTTTTCCGAGCGCGATCGGGAGTTTGGCGTTGCTGGCCTGCCAGTCTTCCGATCGTAACAGCTCGCGCAGGGTGACTTTGACTTTGCGGCTGTTGGCCAACTCGATCCCAACCGTGTCCTTCCCTGGAATCGGCGCGAGGATGTTGATCCGCTCGGCCCGGGTGGCGCGGGCCAGGTCGCGCTCGAGACTAACGATCTTATCCACCCGCACTCCTTTCGCGGGGTAGACTTCGTAGCGCGTAATCGTGGGCCCTTTCGTGATGTCGCCCGGCGCCACCTGGATCCCGAATTGGCCTAACGTCTCGATGAGCGTCCGCTGAATCTCCTCCAACTCCCCCGGATCGGTCGCGACCCGGCCTTCGCTGTCGTGTTCTTCGAGCAGATCGAGTCCGGGCAATTCGTAATTCTTGCCCTCCCAATCCTTCGAAGTCGTGAGGGCCGGTGCCGGCGCGGAGGACTTCTTGCCGCGCTTCAAGTCCGCGAGGGAAGGTTTCTTGCGCGGGGAGGTAATCTCGTCAGGCAGCGCGGTGGTATCGACCACCTTCGGCTCGGGCCGATTAGCGAATTCCTCGAGCAGAACTTCCGGGACGGGGGCGCCTTTCTTGCGCAGCTTTTTCTCGATCGCGCGCTGTTGTTTGAAGATCTCCTGCTGGCTGATCTCGAGCTGCCCTTTCAGATCCGTCTTCCGCATCCGCCGATGAAGCAGCCAGAGCCGGAGGGCAACAAAGCCTCGGCGCACCGCGAGCACGCTCTGCCTAATGAGATAAACCGGGCGTAGCCCGGTCATCAGAATCAGGCTCATGAGATAAATCCCGGCGAGCACTATGACCGAGCCTTTCCCGAGGAAGGCCCGGAAAACGCCCCGGCCAATATAGGTCCCGAGTTTCCCGCCGGGCCCATCAATATTAAAGACGCGGTGCCAGTCGTGCAAAAACCAGGGCTGCAATTGGAAAAGGCAGGCGCCCGAGGCGACGAAGAGCACGATCCAGCCCACCCGCCGGCTCACCTTCAACTCGCCGTAAAATAACTTCGCACCGCCAAATCCGAGCATAGTCGCCGCCAGCAGATAGGACGCGGCGCCGACGAGGAAATAACAGATCCCGGCGCCGACCGCGCCGAGCGGTCCGAGAAAATTCTGCGCCGGCCGGTTCGGGGCCGAGGTGGTATTGAGCAGCGGGAACCAGGTTGGGATGTCCTTGGGGACGTAAGAAATCAGGGCAAGGAAGAGCAGCGTCCCGGTTCCGAGAAGGATGAGGGCGTAAACTTCATTCCAGGCATTGTGTTGAGTGCGTTTGGCCACCGCGCCTCATAGTATCCGGCGCATTCTGGCTTTCAATCCTCCTCTTTACCCGAGCGACTCTGCTGGTGCTCATGAAGTCGAGCGATTTTTCAAAAGCATTGTGAGTCTGATGTTCTTCCCTTACTGTGGAATTCATGAATCTTAGAATCTTGCGTCTCGCTGGCCCCACTTTCGTCTGTTTGCTGGCTGCTTTTTCACTTTCCTCGGTGAACGCCCAGGCCGTGCAAGGGTTGGACGCCGTCCTGGTAGCGGGCGGTTTTAATCTGCCGCTCTACGCTACCGCGCCGCCCAGGGATCGGGCCCGTCTTTTCGTCGTCCAACAAAAAGGTCAGATCCGCATCATCGACCTCGCCAGCGGGACCGTAAAGGAGCCGCCCTTTCTCAGCATTTCCGTCGCAACCACCGGTGAGCAGGGTCTGCTCGGGCTGGCCTTTGATCCTAACTACGCGACGAACGGATACTTTTACGTCAACTACGTCGCTCCGGGCGGCATTTACGGCCAGGGCGTGACGCGCATCTCCCGCTTCACCGTCTCCTCCAATCCCGATATCGCCGACCCGGCGAGCGAAAAAATCCTGCTCTCTTTCGATCAGCCCCAAACCAATCACAACGGGGGCTGGATCGGCTTCAGCCCGCGCACGGGCGACGTCGAAAATCTTTATATTGGGATGGGCGACGGCGGGGCGAGCAACGACGCCGGGACGGGACACATCGAGCCGGGCGGCAACGCACAAAATCTCACCACCTTGCTCGGAAAAATGCTGCGCATCCATATCAACAGCGACGGCACTTACTCAATCCCGGCCGATAATCCTTTCGTCGGAATGCCAAACGTGCGTCAGGAAATCTGGGCTTATGGGCTACGCAATCCTTTCCGGAACAGCTTCGATCGTTCGTTAGGGACATTCTTCATCGGCGATGTCGGCCAGGCGCAGCGCGAGGAGATCGACGCCGAAGCCGCGACCTCAGCCGGCGGGATGAACTACGGCTGGCGGGTGCGCGAGGGCAGCATCCAAAATCCGGCTTATCCGAACGACCCAGTCCCGCCCAACGCGGTCAATCCGGCCTACGATTACTCGCATGCGGTTGGCCAAGCGATCATCGGCGGCTATGTCTACCGCGGCCGCAAAGTCAGGAACCTGGTTGGAACCTATGTCTTCGCGGATTATTCCGGCCCGGAAGGCGGCAATTTCACCGGGAGAATTTTTACCCTCAATTTCGACGGGACAGTCGCCTCGAATTTCCAGGACATCACGGCCGACCTTTTTCCGACCATGGTGGGCAACTACCCGCTCCTCAATCCGACGTCGTTAGGCGAAGACGCCAACGGCGAGCTTTACATCTGCGACATCGGGAGCGGCAACGTCTTCCAGATCGTGCGCGAGCGTCGTTAGACGGAAGCATCCCGCCGCCACGCTAAAACCTGATCGAGAAACCGCCGTAATAATTCCGGCCGGCGCCGGGATCGATCCCGCTGTTCGTGATCCGCGAGTAGTAATCTTCGTCGAAGAGATTGTTGATCCCGGCGGTCAGGCTCAGATCCTTGTAAACTTTCACCTCCGCGCTCAGATCCCAGACCGAATAGGCGGGCACGAAGCGTTCCGGCGTATTGCCGTCGTCGGCGAAGCTGTCGGCCACGAAGGTGCCGAGGAGCGCCACTTTCACGATATCGCGCAGGCGATAAATCAGACCGGTCCGAATGAGATAATCAGGCGCGAAGCGCGGCGTTTTGCCGTCGAGCGGGCCGCTCACGAATTCGGCGTCGAGCAAAGTGGCGTTGGCATAAAGGCTGAGTGAGCCGATGCGCTCGCCGAGAGAGAGCCGCGAGGGCGGCGCGGGCTGATGATCCTTGCCCATCGGCGCCGGCGGCGTGACGGTCTGCCCGGCGTCGAAAAGCCCGATCAGATCGAGTTCCCCGGCGAGCTCGACCCCGAAATGCTGGGCTCGCCCGACATTGGCCAGGGTGCTAAATCCATCCGGCAGCGCGATGACCCCGATCTGGTCGTCGAAATCGAGCAGGAAGCCGCTCACATCCCAGCTCAGCCCAGGGCGCGGGCTGCCGCGGAACCCGATCTCGTATTGCACGGCCCGGCTTTCCTGGAGGTTTTCCGGCACGAGGGTGGTGCCGCCGGTTGGGACAGCCTGGGTGAAAATCACCGGGCGATAGGACTGCGAGACGTTGGCGTAGAGCTCGGTCTTGCGCGCCAGCTCGTAGTTCAAGCCGAGGCCGAAGAGCGGCACGGTATCGCTCACGCTCTCATCGGCCAGCGGTGTGCCGGCGGCGGCTTTATCGACGTTCACATTCTCCTGCACGCTTTGCCAGAAGTTCTCCAGGCGCACGCCGGGGACGATCGAGAAGCGGCCGAAGTGGAAACGATTCTCGACAAAGAGCGGCAGATAAAAAATCTCGCGCTCGTTGTCGTTGCGCAATTCACCGCCGCGATCGGAGGCGATTTCACCGCGGCGATCCTGGCGCGGCGAATAAGTGTGGTAGGCCTGGATTCCTCCCGCGACCGTGTGCGTTTCGCCCCAGAGCTCGTAGTCGTGGCGGAGCCGGGCTTCGATTCCTTCGGTGTAAAATTTCTGGTGCTCAACGCTCGTCGTGTCCGCGTCGGGACCGGTCGGCAGAGTGCCGAAACCTCCGCCGCGCTGCCGCACACTGAAGCGAGAATAATATCCGCCCCAGCCCGTAACGGTGAGCCGGGTCGCCTCGGAAAAATCCTTCTCCCAGGCGAGCGACCCGAAGTAGCGCTCCAGCTCGAAGACGTCAAAGAAGCGCGAGGTCGCGTCGCGGTTCTCGTTGTAATTCACCGTGCCCGGCCCGGTGGCGAAGGTCAGCCCGCCGGGTTCGCCATGTTCCTCCGCATACGCATCGATACTGAGGATCCACCGGCTGTCGGTCGTGGCATCGAGCACCAGTTTGAAGTGGCCCGCGTCGAGGGCGACGGCGCTGTTCGCTTCCCGGAATCCATCGCTTTCGCGGTGATCGTAGTAGCCGTAATAGCCGATCCGGCCGCTCGTCCCGTCCACGTAGGTAAAATTGGAAAAATACGAGTCGCTCCCAAACGTGCTCGTGCTCCCGAAGGAAAACGCGCGATCGATCCGTGGCCGGTGCGTGATGAAGTTGAGCGCGCCGCCCGGCTGCGGCCCGTAGAGGAGCGCCGCGCCGCCGCGGAGGAATTCGATCCGATCGACCGTGTCGAGCGGCGGGGTGTAATAGGCCTCGGGGTAACCAAATTGATCGGCGTGGATCGGGATTCCATCCTTCAAGACCTGGGTGTATTGCACCCGGCTGGGATCGAGCCCGCGATAGCCGATGCTGAGGAGCGGCGTCGTCTCCTCACTCAGGTAAAGGCCGGGCGTTTTCGCCAGCGCCTGGCGATAGTTGTTGTTCGTGATCGTCGGAAACTCGTCGAGGTCAATCACGTTGGTCTTTTTTCCGGAATAAATCCGCGTCCCCAGAACCGGTGGTAGATACGGGGCCTGGATCGTTTCGTCCGATTCGGCCTCCGCTTCCACCCGGACTTCCGAGACGGTGGCGGTGACCGCTTCCTGGGCGAAAAGCGAAAGGGGGAGGAGAATTCCGAGGGCGAGCAAGAGGCAGAAAAAAAATTTCACGCCCCCATCCTAAACGAGCGCATGCGGGCTCTGCTCCCGTTCGGTTGCGAACTTTTAGCGGTCGGTTGCAGTGTCGGCTGACTGCCGTTCGCCTCAGCGCGCCTTGTTCAGGACGGCCTTGCGCACGATCTGGTTGCGGACCCGTTCGCCTAACAAATCAAGAGCGGAGACGAGCAGGAACATGAAGAGCAGGACAGTGGCGAATTTGTCCCACTGATAATACTCCTGGTAGGTGTGCAATTGCAGGCCGACGCCGCCGGCGCCGACGATCCCGACGATCGCGGCCGAGCGGATGTTGTATTCCAGCATCCAGAGCGAGTAGCTCCAGACGAGCGGCTTGGCGTGTGGCCAAAGACCGTATTGAAAGGCCTG
>JACCZO010000339.1 GCA_013695925.1 Chthoniobacterales bacterium | reverse complement strand
GAGGCGCGGAGGGAGGCTCGGCCTGATTTCTCGCCCGTCTTCGCTTCCCAGCCGACGCGATCGAAGGCCGGCCGCAAAACCGCGCGGGCATATTGCTGGAAGCGCGGCCGCACCCGGTCGCCCGCGAAAAGCCGGTTGAGGTAGACGAGGGTGTCGATGATTTGGTCGTAGACCGCGAGTTGATCTTCGTTCACCACTTGGTCGACCAGGCTGAGATATTGCGCGAGCGGGGCGCGGTTCGCCTCGACCAGCGCCCAGGCGTCAAGCAGCAGGTTCACCCGGTCGGCCTCGGAGAGCCGTGGGATCTGCGCGACGAGCAGCGCCCAGGAAGCGTCGTCGTACTGCACCCGGTAGTAGCCGGCGTCCGCGACGTTGAACTTGATCGCCTTGTCGTTAGGCAATTCCCCCGGCAGAAGAGCCGCCTTGTCGCGTAGGAGAAAGTTGTTCGTCGCCGGCTGGTCCTGGGTCACGTAAGTGAGCGGAATCTGCCACTGGAGCGCGGGCGGATCGGCGTAGTGAACGGTGAAACGCTCCTGCGCGAGCTGAATCGTGTTCTCCTTGCGCTCGATTTTCACGAGCGGGAAACCCGGTTGCTCGGTCCAGCCCGGGGCGATTTGCCCGACCGGTTTGCCCGATACCTCGGTCAGCGCCTGCCAGAGATCGGCCGTGGTGGTGTTGGAATATTTGTGGGCGGCAATGTATTTGCGGATGCCGTCGCGAAAAACTTCTTCGCCGAGGAAGCTTTCCAGCATGCGGATGATGGCACGCCCTTTTTTGTAACTGATCTCGTCGAACGCGCCGTTCGCTTCCGCCTCGGTCCGGACCGGTTGTTGGACCGGGTGAGTGGTGGAACGCGCGTCGACCTGCATGGCGGTGTCTTTCGAGAACCCAACCCGGCGGCTGGCATCGCGCGGCACATTTCGGCGCAGCCATTCGTTCCATTCCGGGTTGAAACGATCGGTGCATTTGGAACCCGCCCACGAAGCGAAGCCCTCGTTCAGCCAGAGGTTGTCCCACCATGCCATCGTGACGAGATCGCCAAACCATTGGTGCGCCACCTCGTGCGCGATGACGGCAAAAATATCCTGCTTCGTCCGGGTCGAGGAATTCTTCGGATCGAAAAGCAGAACCGACTCGAAATAGGTGATCCCGCCCCAGTTCTCCATCGCTCCCCCAAAGCCGCCCGGGAGCGCGATGAGATCGAGTTTCGGGAGCGGATACGGGACGCCGAAATATTCGTTGAAGTAATGCAGAATTTTCGTCGCGCTCTCGAGCGCGTAACGTCCCCTCTCCGCCTTCCCTTTCGTGGCCACGACCCGCAATTTCACCCCATCCTGTTCCGCCTCGATCGTGTCCAGTTCGCCCGCGCAGAGGACGACGAGATAACTCGACATCGAGGGCGATGGCGCGAACCGGACTTCCTTGCGGCCGCTCGATTTCTCCCCGCCGGGGTCACCGCCCCCGGCTACCGTCGTCTCCTCTTCTACCGGCATGTTGGAGACGGCGAGGAAGTCCTCCGGCACGGCCGCCGTCAGCTGGAATTTGGCGCGGAAACTCGGCTCGTCCCAGCAGGGAAACATCCGGCGCGCATCCGTCGGCTCGAACTGGGTCCCGAGCATGATCTTCTTCTCGTTCGTCCCGAGTTCCTGGTAACGGGCAAAGAAGAGTCCCTGCCCCTGGGGATTGATTTTCCCGCTGAACTTGAGCGCCACTTCGTGTGCCCCCGCCCCTAACTCGTTAGGCAGGGCCAGGGTCAGCGTTTGCGCCTCCGCGTCCAGGACTATCGATTTTTTCGGCAGCGCCTGGCCGTCGACCGCGGCCGAAGCGATCTCCAGCTCGAGCGCGTTCAGAACGAGTTTTCGAACCGGTTTTTCGACCGTGATCCGGATGGTCTCCGAGCCGGTGAAAGTCAGCTTCTCGAGATCGGGAACGATGCGGATGGAATACTCGGTCGGCCTGACTTCTTTCGGTAATTTTCCGGGCGTGCTGGCGAAATCGAACTTGGATTCGGCACGCACGCCGGTGAGGGCAATAAGGAAAACGAAGGCGTAACCAAGGAGACGCATGCCGGCTTTATTGGACTACGAGCAGAAGCAATAGCTGCCCGGCCCCAATCTGCGGGCCCTTCACGACCAACGGACTGCTCGCACTGAGGGTGGCGTCGGTCTGGAGGAGCAACTGGCGGTCCTGAAACAACTGCAGATTTACCCGGTAACCATCGCTCGTGACGCCGCGGGGATCGACCCGGAGCGAGAAATGTTTACTTACCGCCGTCCAACTCGATTCGCCCTTTTGCAGAGCGCGACGCGACTGCGCAATGACCTCGAATTGATTATACCCAAAGGTGCGGCGCAAGGTGCCGTCGAGCGGCCTCACTTCCACCGGCGCTGGCTGCGGCTGGGGAGCATTGGTGGCCACGACCAGGCCGCTCCAGACGTTCTTCCCCGCCTTCCGCGGCTGGCCGCCACCCCGCCGCGGCTTGCCGGCATCGGCCGGCAGGACGCTCGCACTCATCAAAGCGAGCGTGAGCAGAGCGACGAAGAAAATCCGGCTCATTGAGTTACTTGGCCGCGTAGTCGGCCGGGAGTGATTTGAGGCCGTCCACCCAAAGGACGGTGACCCGGTCCTGCTTCGTCTGGAAAATCGAGACTGTCGCGTAAGGACTCACTTTCGGATCCACCTGCGCATTCAGAATCTGGGTCAAATATTGTGACTGATCCGGCTGCGGTTGTTGCCGCAGGACGAAAAAGGTGCAGACGGCAAAAGCCGCCAGCGAGGCCGAACCCGTCCAGAGCAATCGCCGGATGGTCCACCAGCTTCGGATGGCTCCTCCAGCGGCGCGGGCCGGCGCGGACTGCTTCGATTCCGCGGCCATTCGTTCCCGCAATTGATGGTGAAAGAATTCCTCGTTCCCCATCGCCCGGGGCTGTAACTGCTCCTTAAGCAAAGCGCCTAGTTTGTGCGCCTGGCTTTTCTCCCGCTCGGCCGCCCCGCGATCGTCCAGCGAAGCCTCAAACTCCGCGCGTTCCGCGTCATTCAGCTCGTCATCAACCCAGGCGGTCCACTTTTCCTCAAACGTTTTCATAAACATCCCGCAACAGATTCTGCAGCTTTTTGCGCGCGTAAAACAAGCGCGACATGACCGTCCCGATGGAACAGCCTAACGACTCCGCAATCTCATGGTATTGCATGTCTTCAATTTCCTTCATCAAAATGACCGCCCGATGCTCGGGCGAGAGCTGGGCAATGGCGTCGTCGATCCGGCCGCGGATTTCCTTGTGCTCCATCCGCTCGTGCGGGAGGGCGTCCGCATGGGGCACAGTGCGCGAGGCCGGGTCGATCTCTTTCAACTGGATCTCATCGTTGAACTCGGCGCCGCCGCCTTTGACCTGCTTCTTGCGCATGGCATCGATCGTCACGTTCATCACGATCCGATAAAGCCAGGTGTAAAAGGAAGATTGGCCCCGGAAGCGGGCGATCGATTTCCACGCCTTAAGGAAGCTGTCCTGGGAAAGATCCCAGGCATCCTGCTCGTTATGCACCATGTTGTAGATCATGCCAAAAACCCGGGTTCGGAAACGGCTGACCAGCTGATCGAAGGCCTCGGTATCGCCCGCCTGCGCTTGCTTAACCAAGTCGATTTCCGGGACATCGGCTTCTGCCGCAGTCGCTTCCGTGTCCATGTTTGGACGGGCGCGGCCCCGATTCATTCAAACGCTAAAGGCTGCCGTAGCGCCGCAGCCATTCGCCGCGGAATTCGCCCATGAGCAGAATGATCCCGTCCCGGACCTGGAAGAGCCGCTGTTGCAGGGCGGCGTGCTGGGTGCGGGAGAGCGATTTTTCGGCGATCAACTGCGCCGCTGCGTCCATCGCGACCGTGATCGCTTTGAGGGAACGCTTGAGGTAGGCGATCGTCATCCCGAGTTCCTCCGCCTCCTCGTCGCTCAGGGCGGCCGCCAGTTTTGCGCTCGCCAGCGCAGTGTGCGTCGCGAGCTTGACCGCGGCCGGATCGTTCTGCAGCCCGGGCGCGCTTTCGAAAAGGCGGTCGATCCAGATGGTGAGGGAAAAAGCGGCGCGATAGAGAACGTGCTGCTCGAAGCTCTGCGCGCAATCGTCGATCAACTGGCTCGCGTTAATTTCCTCCTCCGCCTCGTCGTCCTCGTCAAAAGCGAGTTCGGGATCGTGCTCGTCATTCCACTCTTCGCCGCTCCCTTCGGGCTGATGGCACCATCCCATCTCGCGCGCGACGATCTCATCGCGCTGCGGATCGTCGATGTACTTTTCGAGTAGCTCCATGTATTTCTCCGTTTTCTGATCCTGCTGCTGGAGAAACCGCTCCCACTCGTATTCATCCCAAGCGCGGTCTGAGTCGTGCCCGGCCATGTTTTCATGTAAAGCACCTTGGGGGGCTGTGCAAAAAGGTTTTGCGCCTCCGGTTCGTTGCTACGCTGAGCCTGCCACATGGTCACGAGCGAAGGCGCGGCCAGGTGCTTCTCGTCGTTAGCGGAAAGGGTCTCGGTAAAAGCATGCCAGGAATTTTTGCGGCCGGCGAGGTGCGCGCCGGTTCGGTCAAACGCTGCGCCGCCGCTGTCGGCGAAGGCGGCATGGCCGACGCCGGCATTCACGCGGCGCTGGCCGAATCGGACGACGCCAAACCTGCCGATCAAGAGAAAAAATGATTTTCCGCCGCTATGGAACGGCGGCGACCTTCTCCTCTGTCCGTTTCGTTTGCAGCCGCAACTGCCCGCAAGCGGCCGCAATATCGTGTCCCTTCTCGCGGCGCAAAGTGGCGACCGCGCCGTGATTGCGGAGGATGCGCAGGAAATTCTCCTGCCGATTACGCGATGGCCGCGACCATTCCAGGCCTTCAACCGTGTTGTAGGGGATGAGATTGATCTTGGCCGAAAGCCGCAAGGCGTGTCGCGCCAGTTGCTGCGCCTGTTCGTCGCTGTCGTTTACGCCAGCGATGAGGATGTATTCAAACATTAGCCGCTTCTTTTCCGCGACGTAGGCGTCGCAAGCCTCGAGCAAAACTGCGAGCGGATATTTCCGGTTCACCGGCATGATCTGGCTGCGCACGTCGTCGGTCGCGCCGTGCAGAGAGATGGCGAGACGAAATTGCGTCGGCTCAGTCGCGAGCTTGCGAATCTGTGGAGCAAGCCCACTCGTCGAGATGGTGATATGACGCGCGCCAATCTCCAGTCCCCAGGGGGCGTTGATGATCCGGATGGCGCGCAGCAGGTTCGTTAGGTTGGCAAGCGGTTCGCCCATTCCCATGAAGACGATGTTGTCGATCTTTTCTCCGCTCTCCTTTTCGATCGCAAGGAGTTGATCGACGATTTCACTCGCCTCCAGGTTGCGCGTGAAACCGTCCAGCCCGCTGGCGCAAAATTTGCAGCCGTAGGCGCAGCCGACCTGGGTCGAGACACACGCGGTGCGGCGGTCGGAAGTCTGGCCATAAAGGGCCGGCGAGGCCGGAATGAGGACCGATTCGATGAGATTACCATCCGCCAGCCGGAACAAAAATTTGCGCGTCGTGTCTGTCGCGCCGAGCACGCGGACCAGCTCTGGCCTAACGAAAGAGAAATCGCTGGCGAGCCGGGCCCGAGTCGCGGCCGGGAGATCGGTCATCGCGGCAAAGGAATCGATCCGTTTTTTGTAAAGCCAGTCGGTGACCTGTTTCGCGCGATAGGCTGATTCACCCTGCGCGGCGAAAAGCTGGGTCAGTTCGTCGAGCGAGAGCGCTTTGATCGCGGGCTTCGTCACGGGTGAATGTAGGGAGAGCGCCGGGCGGCGTCCAGTTGCTGCCTTATGGACGTTCCCTCTGGGAAACGCGAGAGGGGCTTTCATCGAAGCAACACGTAAGCCCGCGCTTCGCAGAGCGCAGCGTCTACAAGCGCTTGCTCGCCACGAGAATGCCGTCGGGCTGTTCTTTTGTGTCGGGCTGATCGACCTCGATTGCGTATCCGTTCGTCTGCAGAAGCTGGCGGCATTCCTGGTGCAAAGTGAGGCCGACCATCCGCCCATGCGTGCCAATGAGGAACGTCCGAATCGCACCCGTCCGCAGGCTTTCGCTCGCGCCTTTCAAGACCTCGACTTCCAGGCCCTGCACATCCATCTGCAAGAGATCGATTGGGTCGCCGATCCGCCTAACGAGTGTGTCGAGCGTGATGGTGGGAATGGTGATGGTCGCGTTTTTCGGCCGGCGCAGCCCGATCGATTCGAGAAAAGCTTTCCAGCGCCGACTGAGCGAAACCGTTTGTTCTTCGCCGGCCGGGGCGAGCTTGCTGCTATAGCCGCGATCCTGGAAAGCCTGGCTCCCCTCGCTGGAGTTGAGGCCTTCGGGATGGATCGTGAAATCGGTCTCCGCCAAGTCATTGAGGAGCAGATTTTCGCGCAAAAGTCGCCGGTGCCGTTCGAGCGGCTCGATCCCGTGAATCGTCAGGCGCGGCGCCAGCTTGCGGGCGAGAATGAGATAATAGCCGATCGCCGCCCCGACATCGACGTAACACCCCTCCGGCGAAAGACGGGCAATCAGGTCGACAAAGATGTCTTCTTCTTCGGCCTCATGGACATTGCGTTTCTCGTAACGGGCACGCTGCCCGGCCCAAAGCTGATCCTCATAAACCCGGACGCCATTGTCGAAGGTGTGAATGGCGCGCTCCATGGTCGAGCAACGTTTACTCCCGCGGCCCGCGGCTCACAAGGCGCATCAGCCAGCCGCCCTAACGGATCGCGCTGACCCGCCAGATGGTACCATGTGCGTCTTCGCTGAAAAGCAGGCTGCCGTCCTTCGCCACCGTCAGGCCGACCGGTCGCCCCCAAACATCGCCTTCCGGCGTCACGAAACCGGTCACGAAATCCTCGTATTCGCCGCGGGCCTTGCCGTGGTCGAGCGGGACGCGCACGATCTTGTATCCGGTCCGGCGGCTCCGATTCCAGGAACCGTGAAAGGCCGCAAAAATGTCGCCCCGGTATTCCTCCGGGAATTGTTTCGCGTCGTAGAAACAGAGATTGAGCGAGGCAGAGTGCGATTGCACCAGCACATCGGGCACGATGGTCTTCCCGGCCAGCTCGGGATGCGCTCCCTTGTGGCGCGGGTCCTGGTGATTCCCGAGGTAAAACCAGGGCCAGCCATAGAACCCGCCCGGCGTGACGTGGCTGATGTAGTCAGGCACGAGATTATCGCCCCGTTCGTCGCGCTCGTTTACACTCATCCAAAGCTCATCGCTGCCCGGGCGGATGGCGATGCCGACCGCGTTCCGGATGCCCCAGGCGTAGACCTTCTGCCCGCTCCCGTCGGGATTGAACTCGAAAATTCGTGCCCGGTCCGCTTCGGATTTGTTGTCCGAGACATTGGAAAGCGACCCGATGGAGGCATACATTTTCTTTCCGTCAGGCGAAAACGCCAGCCCGCGCGTCCAGTGTCCGCCGCCTCGAAGAAGGCCCCCGGGGGAAAGATGCGCCCCCATTTTCTCGGCCGGCCCGCGCGCCTTGAGATCGCCGTTCCGGTAGGGAAAGCGAATCACGCCGTCGGTATTCGCGACGTAGAGATACTGCGGGTCCGGTCCCGGCGGGTAAAAGGCGATGCCGAACGGTTTGTTCAGGCTGCTTTCGACAAAGACCTGGTTGCTGTCCGGCTTGCCGTCGCCATCCTGGTCGCGCAAGACCCGGATCTGGTCGGCGCGACTTTCGCTCACGAAGATGTCTCCGTTAGGCGCGGTCAGGAGAACGCGCGGATCGCGGAAGCCGGCGGCGTATTCCTCGATCTTAAATCCGGCGGGGACATGCAGCTGCGCGCCCCGCGGGCGGTCCACAACCTTCGGGGAGTTGCTCGCGGAGCGGGTCTCGCCGGGCGGCGGCAGATCCGCGACCGTGATCTTGCGCCGAACGCCTGGGGTATCGCTGGTCCAGTCACCCAGCGCCGCCTGGCCGGTGAGCAACTTGCCCGCGGAATCTTGCGCAGGCGCTGCTCGAGTCAGGCCGGGGAGAAAAGAGCTGGCCAGTGCGAGGAAAAGGAAGGGCTGGCGACAGCGCACGAAGAAAGATTTCGCCTAACGAAAGATAACCGAGCTCTTTTCCTTCGCCTTCGCCATCTGCTGTTCCGCTTTGCGCTGGTTGATAACGAAGGTGTTGTTGTTCCCGCGTTTGGCCCAGGGTCCGGGAGGCACATCGCTGAACTCGACAAATTTCCAATCGGTCACGTCGGTGTCCGACATGCCGAGATAATCGCGCACCGCGGGCGAGACATCGAGCCCGGCGCCGCGGTTCAGATTTGGTTTGGGACGCTCGTTGCCGAAGACGTATTCCCAGTGATCGGTGCGGAAGGGGCCGGCGTCTTCCCACTGCGCGTAAACGGTCCGGTTGCCTTTGCGGATGGCAAGCCAGCGACCTTTGCAAACCGAAACGCCGGGGCCGCGGTAGGCTTCCTTGAACCATGGCACCACTTTGGACGCCTCGGGCC
>JACCZO010000337.1 GCA_013695925.1 Chthoniobacterales bacterium | reverse complement strand
TCCGCCAGCTCCCGCGCCCAATAGGTGACGATGAGATCGGCGCCGGCGCGCTTCAGGCCGGTCATGATTTCGAGGACGGCCTGGCGTTCGTCGAGCCAGCCTTTCTCGGCGGCGGCTTTGACCATCGCGAACTCGCCGCTGACGTGATAGACCGCGGTCGTGAGGCCAAAGCGCTCGCGCACGCGCCACAAAATGTCGAGATAGGGCAGGGCCGGTTTCACCATGATGATGTCGGCGCCTTCCGCGACGTCGAGCGCGACTTCGCGGAGCGCTTCGTTCGCGTTCGCCGGGTCCATCTGGTAGCCGCGCCGGTCGCCAAATTGCGGCGGGCTCTCGGCTGCTTCGCGAAACGGGCCGTAAAAGGCGGAGGCGAATTTCGCGGCGTAACTCATGATCCCGGTCTGGTCGAACCCGGTGGCGTCGAGGGCCTCGCGGATCGCGCCGATGCGGCCGTCCATCATGTCGCTCGGCGCGACCAGATCGGCGCCGGCGGCGGCGTGGGAGAGGGAAGTTTTCACAAGCAGCTCGACGCTCTCGTCGTTCAGGACATGGAAATGGTCGCCATCGATCCGGGTGACGCCGCAATGGCCATGGCTCATATATTCGCAGAGGCAGACGTCGGTAATGACGAGCAATTCGGGGCACTCTTTTTTGATCGCGCGGACCGCCTGCTGGACGACGCCTTTCTCGGCATGGGCGCCGGAAGCCTGTTCGTCTTTTTCGTTAGGGATGCCGAAAAGGAGGACGGCCTGCAAACCGGCGGCGGCGGCGCGGGCCGCCTCGGCGGCGACCTCGTTAGGCGCGAGCTGATCGACGCCCGGCATGCTGCTAATGGCGCGGCGGGCGCTGATCTTTTCGTTGACGAAGAGGGGGAGAATGAAGTCGTGCGGGCTGAGATTGGTCTCGCGCACGAGGTCGCGCAGGGCGGCAGTTTGGCGGAGGCGGCGCGGGCGATGAACCAGTTTCATCACGGGCCGAGGCTAACCGCGCGGCTTCTCTCGGGCAAGCTTTGGTGGGGCGAGACTCGGTCGAGCCTGGGAGGAAATCTTGCCCCGCGACCGTGGGCCTTCCCCCGGCTCGACGGAGTCTCGCCCCACCGATCCCGGGTCCTCAAATTTGTGCCGCGGGATGCGCCGGTGTTTGTTGCGCTCGTTATGCCGAGGCACGCGCCTGACCAAAAGCCGGAATACCTCCTGATCGACATCAGCAACTCGTACACCAAACTGGCCTTCGCGTCGCGCGACAAGCTGGGCGCGACGAAGCGGATCGAGACCGCCCGCCTGAGTGCCGCGGCGCTGGCGAAATTCATCCGCGACCGCGGCTTGGAAATGATCGTCGTCTCATCCGTCGTGCCGAAGAAAGATGCGCTCATCCGGCGGGCGGCGGGGAAAACCCGGCTCGCGTTTGTGAGCGCGCAACTCGAACTCGGGGTAGGCGTGGATTATCCCGAGCCGGAATCGATCGGAGCCGATCGGCTGGCGAACGCGGCGGCGGTCGCAGCGCTCTACGGCACCCCGGCGGTGGTGGTGGATTTTGGAACGGCGGTGACCTTCGATGTCGTTTCGGCGGAGCGCTCGTACATCGGCGGCGTGATCGCGCCCGGCCTCGAGGCGATGACGACTTATCTTTACAAGCGCACCGCGCTGCTCCCGAAACTCTCGCTCGCCGAGCCGCGGCGCGCGGTCGGCCGCTCGACCAAGGCGGCCATGATGTCGGGCGCGATTTTCGGTTACCGCGGCCTGGTGAAAGAAATCCTGGCGAAGATCAGCGCGGAAGCCTTCGGGCGGCGGCGGGCGCAGGTGGTCGCGACCGGCGGCTATGCGCAATTGATCGCGGCGCGGCTGCCGGAGATCGGCGCGGTCCGCCCGCACCTGACCCTGGAAGGTCTGCGGATCATTGGAAATTTAAATCGTTAGGCAAATCCGACGCCGGGATGATCGGGAGCGCCGCGCTCGCGCTCGATGAGGCGGTGCGACGAATATTGTAGGGCGGGCGCTCCGCCTGCCCTGGATCGGAAACTGGGCAACCGAAGCGGTCGCCCTACAATTGCCTAACGATGATCTCGCGGTTCAATAGCTGTTCGCCCTCGAACTCGAAGTAGCCGGTGAAATGCGCGCCCCGGATGAGGAGCGGGAGCCAATACCGGTCGTCCGCCCACATTTCGTCGTAGGGAATTTGATCGAGGGGCGTCCAGAGCGGGACTGCCTCCTCGGTCTCACGCGGCTGGCGGGCGAAATCGTGGGCCAAAAAAACAGCGCAGTGCAGGCTGTAGCCGTCGCAAAATTGAAAATGCAATTCGCCCTGCTGAGTCGTACCGAGCGGGCTGATCCCGAGTTCCTCGAAGGTCTCGCGCAAGGCTGACTGGAGCGGCGTTTCGCCCGGATCGACCTTCCCGCCCGGTCCGTTGATTTTGCCCGCCCCGAAGCCGCGCTTCTTGCGAATGAGCAGGATTTTTTCGTCGCGGACGATGAAGAGGAGATTGGCCCGGACCTGCGGCTCCCAGGTTGTCCAGTTGGTCATGTCGTTCAATGTCTTATAGCTTGTCAGCAGTGAGAGGCATAGGTTTGATGCGATGGCAATGAGGGCAGGGGAAGGCGCCGCGATAATTTTTTTGGTCGTGAGTGGCTTTGCGGCCAGCAACGTGGCGCCGACAAAGCCGGACCTCGAGGCGATGTATACGGCTGCGGCGGAGGATGTCACGAACGGGCATTATCGCGCGGCGCTCCGGAAGATCGACGCGATCGATGAGCGCCAGCCAGACCTGGCGGCGGCGCAAAATCTGCGCGGGGTCGCGCTCATACGGCTGCAGGAATATCGCAGTGCCGAGACCGCGCTGCGCAAGGCGCGGGTGCTCGATCCCGATTTTTGGGAAGCGCGCTTCAACCTCGCGGAGGTGCCGTTTTTAGCCGGGAACTGGACCGAAGCACGGAAGCGCTTCCGCCAGCTGGCCGCTCAGCCTAACGAACACATGGACGCGGCGACCCGCGACCTGATTGAATTCAAGATCCTCCTCACCTGTCTGCTGGAGGGAAAGGACAAGCTGGCCGCGCCGGTCATGGAAAAACTGCAGGGCTCGGTGGAAAGCCCGGCGCTTTATTACACGAAAGCCGCCGTTGCCCTGCGCCGCAAGGACCGGGCGGAAGCGAAGTCTTGGATGGCGACGGCGGAAAAGGAATACTCGGCCCAACTGAACAAGCTTTTCGCGGAGTCGTTCTACGAGGTCGGATGGTTGCCGAAGCCGAAGGACGCAACCCTGGTCGCGCTCGAGGTCAGCTCGCCGGCGGAAAGGGTCGCGCAAGCGCAGGCCGACCTGGCGCGGGCGGAGCGGGCTTTTCGACAGCGCGATTTCGACGTTGCCCGGCAGTTGCTCGCTAAAGTTGACGCAAGCGCCCCGCAGCAGGCGGTCACCTACAATCTGCGGGGCGAGATTTTGCTCGAGGAGGGGAAGATCGACGAAGCGGAAACGGCCCTGCGCAATGCGCTCGCGGCCGATCCGGAGCTTCTCTCCGCCCGTTACAACATGGCGCGGGTGCCTTTCGCCCGGAAAGATTACGTTACCGCCCGCAAAGAGCTGGAGGCGCTCCAAGGCGCGTTTTCCGGGGCGAAGGAAGAACGCCGGGCGCAGCTCATTCGTTACCAGATTTTCCTGACGCTTTTGCTGGAAGGCCATGAAGGCGCGGCCCAGAAGGCGATGGACGAATTCAAGATGATGGATGACTCGCCGGCGCTCTATTACGCGCAGGCGGCCTGGGCTTTTCAGCATGGCAATCCCAAACAGGGCAGGAACTGGGTGGCCAATGCGGGCAATCTTTATGCGGCGGACTTGAACCGCGCCTTTTCCGCGCCCTTCGCGGACTTGGGTTGGACGAAAACCCAGGCGACAACATCATCTGCCAGTCCGGCACCCGTGCTGGTGCAGAATTCCCCTCCAAAACCAGAACCCACCCCAGAGGCGACCGCCACGCCCGAGGAAGCTGTCGCGGAAGTTTCACCATCGCCTGGCGAGAGCAAAAAGGAGGTCGCAAAGTCCGAAGCGACGCCGGCCCCGGAGCGGAAAGTCTCGCCAAGGTCCAAAAAAGCGGCCCGCGCGGAGAAGCGCGCCAAGAAAGAGCGAGAAGCAAGCGCGTCCTCGAAAGCCGGCAAATCGAGCCGGAAACGATCGACCCGAGAAAAGTCAGACGACGCGGCGACGACCACCTCCCGGACGAAGCGGGCGGCTGCGGCCAAGCCCGCCTCCACGCCGCCGCCAGCGCCGACCGCGTCACCGCCGCCGCCCGACAACATTGGCGACAAGGTGAAGAACTTTTTTCTCTACCCCTTCAAACGTCCGCTTTTGACGCCCACGCCGGCGCCTGCCGGAGCAACAGCTCGGCCCGCAGCGCGCGTGAGCCCGACCCCGTCGTCGAGGCAACGGCCGAATAATTAAAAACTTGTCATCTTTCATTGGGGCGGTTTGATCGCTCTGCGAGGCCACGCCCGGTCGCGTCGCCTAACGACGGCGCATACCATAACTCTCATTGCTCCCATAAATCCCATGGGAGCTATGGGACGAATGGGAGATATGGGAGATATGGGAGATATGGGAGGGTCGCCCCCGCGCGCTCGCCTTATTTGAAGCTCTTCCAGTTGAGCGAGCGCAGTTGTTTCGGCAGAAACTCGCCGTTTTTCCGGATGAGTTTGCCGTCGAAGTAGATCTCGCCGCCGCCGTAATCTTTCCGCTGAATGTTGACCATGTCCCAGTGGACCTGGCTGCGGTTGCCGTTGTCCGCTTCCTGGTAGGCCTGGCCGGGGGTGAAGTGGAACGAGCCGGCGATCTTTTCGTCAAAGAGAATATCCCGCATCGGATGCATGATGTAGGGATTGCAGCCTAACGAGAACTCGCCGATGTAGCGCGCCCCGGCGTCGGAATCGAGGATCGCGTTCAGTTTCCTGGTCTGGTTGCTGGTCGCTTCCACGATCTTCCCGTCGTGAAAAGCGAGCCGGATATTATCGAAGGCCGTGCTCTGGTAGATGCTCGGGGCATTGAAGGTCACGTGGCCCTGGACGGAGTCCTTCACCGGGCAACTGAAAACTTCGCCGTCGGGAATGTTGCGATCGCCGCCGCAGATGATGGCGGGAATGCCCTTGATGCTGAAACGCAGATCGGTCCCGGGACCTTTGATCTGCACCTCGTCGGTCTTTTCCATCAGCGCCTTGAGCGCTTTCATTCCGGGCTGGAGCTTGCGGTAATCGAGGGTGCAGACCTTGAAAAAGAAATCCTCAAACGCCTCCGTGCTCATCCCGGCGAGCTGCGCCATCGACGGCGTCGGCCAGCGCAGGACGACCCATTTGGTTTTCTGCACCCGCTGGTCCTGCAGGGGCCGCATTTTCTTCGCGACCAATTTCATCTTGTCGCTCGGCACATCGGCCAGTTCGCTGATGTTGTTGCTGCCGCGAATCGCAATGTAGGCGTCCATTTTTTTCATCCGCGCCAGCTCGTGGCTCGCGATCAGGTCGAGCGCGCGAGAATCGATCTCGAGCGCGAGTTCCCGCGTGACTTGGGCGCGCTGCAATTGCACGAACGGAATCGCCTTCGCTTTTCGAGCCGCGCGAATCAGCGCGATCGCCATTTCATCCGGGGCGTCGAAACA
>JACCZO010000320.1 GCA_013695925.1 Chthoniobacterales bacterium | reverse complement strand
GCCAGGAAAGGGCTGTAGCGGAAGCGGGAAAAAAGATTTGGTGCCATGACGAGTTTCCGCTGGAGAACAACCCGGTGTAACACGAACTCTACTGCCGGACAAGAAGAGCAGGGACTTGCCAAGAATCCCGCAATTGTTCAGGAAGTTCCAGTGCGTCATCAATTTATAATCCTCGCCGACGGCCCGGACGCGCTGATCGAGTTCTGCGGCATTTCTCTGCTGGAACGTCTCCTGCGCACGGTGCAACGGCTCGGGCTGACGAAAGCGATTATCCTTTCCGCCACCCCGGACGTTCTCGCATCACACCTGGACGAGCCGTCGCCCCATCGCGCCAGGGTCGCAATCGACCTGCGGCACCGCGCACCCGGTTCGCTCAGCGTGCGGCAGATTGCAGAAGCCTGGCCTAACGAGGCCGGACACGTCATTGTCATCCGGGGCGACAGCGTGTTCGATTCCCGGCTGATCGAACTGCTCGACGATCAGAACACGACCGCGGCTTTGGTTGACTCCGCGCCGCCGCCTAGTCTGCAACCATTGGTCGCCTTGAGCCCGAACACGAGCCGTGGTCGCCTCTGTGGCGCTGGGCTGATCTCTCGTGATTGGGTGAAATCCCATGACGGGCTCTTCGACCAAGCTTGGCGCGCGGAAATCGAGATCGGTGAAATCGAGGCGCTCGATATCGCCGGCCGCGACTGGCATCACAGAGCGATGCGCCGGCAACTGCATCCCATCTGGTTCCCCGGTCCGGCTCCAGCACAGAAGCAGATCGCCCGACGCGTCCTCATCCAGGCCGCGCAAAAAGGATCACTCGACTTTCCCGCGATGGTCCACGGCCCGATCGAAAATTTTATCATCTCGCATCTCTGCCGGACGCCCATCACGCCCAATCAGCTGACCGCGATGACCAACATCGCGGCTTGGGGAGCGACCTTCCTGCTGGCCACAGGGCGCCTCGGCTGGGGGGCGATTCTTGCGCTTGCGGTCGGTGTTCTCGACGGCCTCGATGGCAAACTGGCCCGGGTGAAAATCGAAACGACCAAGGCCGGAAAACTCGAACACTGGTTCGATACCTTCTTCGAGCACTCCTGGTGGATTGCGATTGCCTATTACCTGCAAAGCTCCGGCCGGCTTCCGGGTGCGTTCTTTTATCTCCTTCTTTTAATGGGCGCGGAGGCGGTTGCCGGACTGGCGAAATTTAGTGTCATTCGCTCCTGCGGCCGGACGCTTGACGAGCTGGGCGATTTTAATCGAATCGTTAGGCTGATCGGTGGACGGCGGAACATTTACGTCTGGGTTTTTGCGCTTGGAGTTCTGCTCGGAGCGCCCGCCGAAGCGTTCAAAATCATGTCGATCTGGGCGGCGATTACGGCTGTAGTGCAAGTACCCCGCGCCGCCTTTGCCTTCCGGGCTCACCGCGAGCGCAGGGCCTCTCTGGAATTTCCGGCGGAAGCTTGAGTGCTTGACGTCGCGTCTCTGACAGCGATAAGGGACCAATGATCGGCCTCCAACAGGTCCTGCGGGTTTTCGACAGCAAGCCCTGGGTCGCGCATCTCTACGTGACCGAGCAGTGCAATCTCGATTGCCATTACTGCAACGAGTACGACAATTCGATCCCGCATCCGGCGGTGGCCGACCTTCAGAAATGGATGGACCACATCCGGGCGCTCGGCGTCGCCCGGATCGGTTTTCAGGGAGGCGAACCGCTCAAGCATCCGGACATTGTTGAGTTGGTCCGTTATGCGAAGTCCCTCGGCTTCGACAAAGTCAGCATGTCCACGAATGGCTTTCTTCTCACCGCGGAGCTGCTCGCGGACCTAGAAGGGGCGGGGCTCGACCAATTGCAAATCTCTGTCGACCGGATGACCCCGATCGCGAGCACGCGCAAGTCGATGAAGTCGATTGTGCACAAGCTCGATTGGTTCAAGGATTCCAAGATCAGCTTGAACGTCAGCGGAGTTCTTTTCAAAGAGACGCTCGATGAGATGGGCCAGGTGATCGATACCTGTCTCGATCGCGGCATTCCGGTGCATGCGCGTGTCATTCACGACGATCTCCTGCACGACCGCGCACTGCGCGATCCCGCGGCGAGCGAACCGCTGCTGCGGTTTATTGAAAAGCAGGAGGACCTGAAACGCCGAGGCGAAAGAATCCACACCAGTTGGAATCTTTTTTCCTACGAAAAAAAGATGCTGCGCCAGGAACCGGTCGAGTGGACCTGCATCGCGGGCTACAAATATTTTTTCGTGTCCTCGAGGGGAAAATTCTGGCTTTGCAGCCAGGTGCGAACCGAGAGAGATCTTCTCGAGATCACGCGGGAGGATCTGCTGAGCTACAATAAGAAGAAGAGCTGCCAGGCGGGGTGCGGCGTTTATTGCACCGCCGAAGCCTCCCTCGCCGTGAGCCATCCGCTACAGTACGTCGGGCGAGAAGTGGCGGGAATGGTCGCAAGTGGCGTCTCCAGAATGCAGGGCGGCGGGCCGGCGCGCATTCGCGACTTCGCGCTGAGTTAGGCACCGTCCGCTGTAGACGCTTCGCTGGGCGAAGCGGGGGGTTGATTCCGTGGCAGAGCCCGGTCCCGCGCCCCCCACAGAGAGGCGTCTACAGTGCTCGCCGGTAAATTCGGTAGGTCTTGTATTTCTTCGCCCCGATCGCGGCCAGGAAGCGGTTGACGAGGTGATTATTCTCCAAGGTCATGCTCAGCTCGCCGGTGAAGCCGCGCTCGATCATGGCGTCCTCGATGATGCGGAGGACGAGCATCTCGGCGATGCCGCCCCGGCGATACTTTGGCTTTACCCCGAGCGCGATGAGCCGCGCGGTGCGGGTGCGGCTCTTGTGATAGAGGAGCCTGGCCAGGCCGATCGGAATTCCAAAAGTCGTTAGGCGCCCATCGATTTTTTTCAGCGCGACGTTGATGTCGGGCACGCAGAGAATGAACCCGACCGGTTCGTCGCCCACCTCGGCGATGAGGGTGAACTCGGGCACGACGAGTTGTTTCAACTCCCTGGCCAGGAACTGAAATTCCTTCTCGGTGAACGGGACGAAACCCCAGTTTTCTTTCCAGGCTTCGTTGTAGATCTCGCGCAGGCGGGTCGCTTCGCTGCCGAAGTCTCTTAAATTTCCCGGACGAATCTTGGCCGCGACCCGGTTTTTGAGCGAGGCGGCCAGGCGCCGCAATCGCATCGCGGCCCGCTCCGGCTCGGAGAACCACCAGGCGTAGAAATCCATCACCTTGCTCAAGCCGAAGCCTTCGATCAGGGCGGCGTAATAGGGCGGGTTGTGCGCGGTCAGCAGCGTCGGAGGAAACTGAAATCCTTCGACGAGCAGGCCGCAGACGTAGTTAGTCGAGTAATCGATCGGGCCCATGATTTCGTCGCGGCCTTTGGCGCGCAGCCAGGCGCCCGCCGCCTCGAAAAGGGCAGACGCGACAAGGGAATCGTTTACGCAGTCGAAGAGCCCAAAGCAGCCGACGTTTGAGCCGTGGAGCGCGTTGTAATTCGGGTCGTCGCTCGCCATGATCCGGCCGACGATTTCGTCATCTCGGCGGGCGAGAAAAAGCGCGGCGTCGCCGTGCTCGTAGAACGGATGTTTTTTGCGATCGAGGAATTCCTTTCGTTCGAGTAGAAGCGGTGGCACCCAGGCGGGATCATCGCGATAGATTTGCCAGGGGAACTTGATGAAGGCATCCCGTTCCGCCTTGGAATCGACCGGCGTGACTGCGATCGCACTCATCGTTAGGTCGTCCGGTTCCTGGAGAGTAACTGACGGCAAATGTCGTTCTGTTCCCAGAGCAGGAGCGCCAGGACGAGGTTGAGAAGAGTGAGCTCAATCACAAAATACCAAGTGGGATGGCCGATGATGAGCAGAACGAAAAGCAGGATCATCCGCGGGTTGGTCGCGAGTAGATTTCCCCATTTCAGCAGCGGTCTGCTCGCTTCCTCATAGGCACGCGAAATTGCCGAATCGCCGGTCTCGCTCGCGGCTCGCTTCAGTTCGCTCAAGCGTGGTGCCAGCATCTCCTGCTGCTTGGTGTAGTTGAGGTAGAGCCGAAGGAGGAACTTTTTCCAGGGATGATCTCGCCACGTCAGTTGATCAAATCCTTCCTGCACGGCGCGTGAGGAATCCAGCTCCGCGCGGGTCTGGCCTTTGGCGAAGTAGAGGTAAGCATTGCGAAAATAATCGCCGGCCGCGCTCTGCCACGAGTGGCTGGCGCCGGCCGCGAGGGCGAGGAGCCAGACGAGCTGTGATCCGCCTCCGGCGGTGTAGCGCAGGCAGAGATGGGCGTAGACGCTGATGAAAACGAGATTGTCGGCCAGGCCATCCAGCGCGCGACCACTCCGGCTGCCCTGTTTCGTTAGGCGGGCAAGCTGGCCATCGGCGTTATCAAACGCATTGCAGAGAACATGCAACGCCATCCCGAGCAGGTTCCATTTGAGATCGGGATAGTAGTAGAGGTGGCCGGCGGCGATTCCGAGCGCAGCGCCGCACCAAGTCACCTGGGCCGGCGTCATGCGCAATTT
>JACCZO010000317.1 GCA_013695925.1 Chthoniobacterales bacterium | reverse complement strand
CTGTCAAGAGCACGATAGGCGTCATCCGTGCTAAATGGCCGCTGGTGCGCCCATTTATTGCGCACCTCGCGTAGCTCGCTAACCAGCGTTCGTTCGGCGTGACCGAGCGTCTTTCGAAAAACATCGTTCCAGTGATTCCACATCGTCACCAACAGAGCGGCAACATCCCATTCGGCTGTCTCCTCAGTCCCGACGAGCTGTAGCTGCGTCGTTCCGAGGGTCTGCTTCACCTGCGCGAACCATTGCTGCGCGTAGATGCTCTTGAGTTCGCGTTCGACAAACGGCTTCAGCCCGCGGCTCAACAGATCAAGAGCCTTGCCGACGCGATCGTGGTTTGTGACAGCCATTGCTAAATCCTACAGGAATCTTGTCTGCGTCGCAGCCTGTTCTGCCGGGAGGCTCTGCGCCAATCGGGAGAGTTCGGGCCAGCCGAGCACGAGAGCGTTGTATGCTTGCGCTTCGGCGCTGCGTTTCCGTTTTTCGGAAATGGTGAAAAGCTTGTAGGCGAGATCGCGGGCCACGTCGGCGCGGCTCCCCAGCTTTCGGAGCAGGGCGGCGGTCGCTTCGTCGCCTCTCTTTTCGTGATAATAAACGCGCAGCAGGTGGTGCGTCATTTCCCACACCGTGAGGCGCGTGTCATGGCGTGGATCCCAATCGGCGGGCAGTTCCTCTGGGCGCAGCAGGCGTACTTGGTTACCCTTCACCTCCAAGATGCCGGCAGCGACGAGGCCATTCACGGCGGTCGCCTGTGCGTTTGCGAGCAGGTTGGCCTTGCCAGCCTCGCCCCACGCGAAGCCCTCTTCATCGAACCATGTCACCGCCCAGCGCGTGTCCTTGTCCAATTCTTCCACCGACTCCCCAAGCAACTCATCCTTTAATCCATTAATGAGTCCCAGTGCAGTGCGCACGCTCATGGGTTTCCCACTACTCTCTAGCACGGAGCTGTAGCGGGAAAAAACAGCCATGCCAGGACCAATGGCCGCCTGCGAAAAATCTACGGGTACTACGTTACCCTGCTGGAGACGCTTCAATGCGGGCGGCAGCTCCCGTTTCAGCTCTGCGACGAAAGCGTTGCGCCCTACGCGCGCCGCATCCGCAGGGCGCGGGCGGCAGGCGAGCACTATGTAGGAGGCGAGCGTGTTCGCTTCCAAAGCGACCGAGCGCCATTTGAAAGATGCGCGAACCGGCCAAGTCGCGGTGATGGTGAAGCCGCTGGACATCAATGCCTCCAGCAGCGTCTCCCATCCGGTGGTCAGGTCAACGCTCTTCCTGCCTCCGTTAGAATCGTCTCCGCTTCCGTCCGCTTCATCCTCTTGCTTAAAGGCGTAATAAACCGTGAGCGGAAAATCGGGATCGAGCCGTGACAGGACATTGGTGAAGGCAGAACGGAATCCCGACTCGAAGTGATTCTTCGCTTTGACTCGGTCGTTATCAAACCGCTCAGGTGAGGCGGTTAGCTCGGGCATTTTAGGGACAAGCACCGTATCGCAAATCGGCCGGTGCAAATCTCCAATCGTGCGCCGAAGCCAAACGTAATAAAAATCGCTTAGGCCAGCGTAACTTATGTTGTCGTAATAAGGAGGATCGGTGCTAACGAGGAGCTTCTCGCCGTTGGCTGCCTGCGCGGCGTCCGCTTGCCGAACTGACCCGCTCGACAGGTTATCCGCCGCGATAGTCTCGATTCCGTCGGCGCAGATTTCCGCCGCAGTATGCCAGCACACCGCACGGTCTCCCATGATGTTTGCTTCCGAAAAATCCCACACCATCGGAATCGCCTGACGAGTAAAGACGAAGACCGTCTGATTGCCGTTCCAACGGCACATGGAATTGTTGAACGATGCACAGCGGTCGAGCGCGAGCGCCAAGAAAGTGGAGATCGCAGTTGCATAGGCATCCGAATCCGTCTCACTCAGCCCGGCCTTGATTGCGTTATCCTTAACTTGCGGTCGGATGCTCCTTATTTCGTCACTTAGCGTAACGATGGCTGTCAGTTGTCGAGAGGTGAAGAGTTGGTCGAAGCGCTTTATACCATAGGCTGCACACCATATATTCCGGGGGTCATCGGCCATTTCTTCGCTTGGTGCGCTTTCCGGTGAAGTCACGCGCGCTGTGCGTTCCTGTTCCTCTGAAGCCGGAAGAAAAATCCGTCCGCGCTTCACTTCAAAAACTAAAGCTACCAGCCGGTAGCCCAACCGGCCCGCTTGCCCCTCGCTCTTGATGTGATCTTCGTCGAGTGGTTGGCCAGACAAGATGCACTTGAACTTCGCACCACGCCCCAACTTGGTTCCGGATTTGACGACCGCTTTGTCAGGCGGCGCTCCCGTTCTTACGTCAAACCGATAGGTGTTTTCCGCACGATTAACAATCGGTTCAAGCCACGCGACTTTTCCGTCGGCTGTAGATAGAGAATATGTGCTCAGGAGCGGCACATGGGTGCCGCGGGCCGCCGGATCTTGGCTTGCGACAGTCCGCGCCCACAGCCACGCGATGACGTTGGCCTCGCCGCCGCCGTGCTCCTTGGGCAGGCGCACTTTCGGGTAGAGGTGGCCGATTTTCTCCTGAGCGCGAGCGCGGATGAGGCGACTGTAGTAGCGCACATCCTCCGCCAGCCCGTTCGTTCCCTTCCAGACGTGGCTTTTGAGATTTGACATTCGGGATTCGGGATTGACCGGATTCTTCCCGACCCAACGCGGGGCGAGTTCCAAGTTGCACTTGTTGAGTAGGACGGCGACGGGATTGAGGTCGGCAGCGTGGGCCGGAA
>JACCZO010000300.1 GCA_013695925.1 Chthoniobacterales bacterium | reverse complement strand
GTCCATGATTCCGGCGATGGGCGCGATGGCGGTGAAAAATCACGCCGACGCCATGAACAAGCCATGGCCGCCGTTCTGGATCATGCTCGGGGCGGGCGTCCTGAACGTATTTTTCAACTGGATCTTCATCTACGGCAAACTCGGCGCGCCGCGGCTGGAGTTGGATGGCGCCGGAGTCGCCACGCTTTTGGCCCGTCTCGTGATGCTGGCGGGCATCCTCTGGTGGTCGCTGCGCTCGCCCGCGCTGCGGGAATGGGTGCCGGTGCATTGGTTTCGCCTGCCGGAATGGGCGACCGTGCGCGACCTCGTCCGGGTCGGGTTGCCGGCAAGCCTGCAATTGCTCGCCGAGGTGAGCGCGTTTGTCATGGCCACGCTTCTCATTGGCACGCTCGGCCCGGCCGCGCTCGCTTCGCACCAGGTCGCGATCACTTGTGCGGCCACCATTTTCATGGTGCCGCTCGGGCTCTCCATGGCCCTAACGGTGCGAATGGGCGAAGCCTGGGGCGCGCGCCAGCATGAGCGCCTGCGCTTGATTCTAATCAGCGGCTGGGGCCTGGCCCTGGCCTTTACCGCCGGGAGCGCACAGCTCTTTTTGTTTTTTAATCACACCATCGCAGGCTTGTTCCTGACCGACCCGGCGGTGGTGGCGCTGGCGGCAAATCTTCTCCTCGTTTCGGCGGCTTTCCAGGTGAGCGACGCGCTTCAGGTTTCGGCCGGCGGCGCCCTGCGCGGGCTGGCCGATGTGAAGATCCCGGCTCTGCTCGCGTTTTTCGCCTACTGGGTGATTTCGATTCCGTTCGGCTGGTACCTCGCGTTCCCGCTCGGGCTCGGCGTCGCCGGGATGTGGTGGGGGCTGACCGCTGGCCTAACGATCACTGCGATTGCGCTCGGCCGGCGGGTCTGGCGCAAGACGGCGGCTTGAACCGGCGCCTTTTCCGGCGAATTGAAGGGAGATGCCATGAAATCAAAAACGATTCCGTATTTCGAGGTCTTCGCTTTCACCGACCGGAGGTTTGCCGGCAACCCGGCCGGGATTTGCCTGCTCGAGGAATTTTTGCCTAACGAGCAACTGCAGGCGATCGCGACCCAGAACGATCTTCCCGAGACCGCCTTCGTGGTCGCGCGCGGCGAATACTTCGACCTGCGCTGGCTGACGCCCGCGCTCGAAGTCGATCTCTGCGGCCACGCCACCCTGGCCGCGGCCCATGTTCTTTTTAAACATCGGGGATATGCGCGGGAGGAGATCCACTTCCGAACGCAAAGCGGAGAGCTGATTGTCGAACAAAGAGGCGACCGCCTCGTACTCGATTTTCCTTCCCGGCCGTTGGCGGAGGGCGGGAATATTGCGGCGGTAACGAAGTCGTTAGGCGCGAAGCCGGAAAAGGTTCTGCACGGGCGCGACTATTTCGCTATCTTTGCCTCCGCCCGTGAGGTAGCGGCGATTACGCCGGATTTCGAGGCGATGACAAAACTCGAGGCGCAAGGCGTAGTCGTGACTGCGCCGGGCGACGATTGCGATTTTGTCTCGCGCTATTTCGCGCCTGCCGCCGGCATCCCGGAAGATCCGGTGACCGGCTCGACGCACTGCACCCTCATTCCCTACTGGTCGCAGCGCCTCGGAAAGAAGGAACTCTTCGCTCGGCAAATTTCTCCGCGCGGTGGCGAATTATTCTGCGAAGATCGCGGCGATCGGGTCGGGATCGGCGGCGACGCCATCCAGGCGCCCGTCGAGGAGGCGTTGGCGCGTGCGGTGCGCCGCAACCAACGCGAAGCCCGCGCCACCGAAGGAGACCGCGTCCTCCTCATCCACAAGCGCGCCCCCGACCTTCTTGATGATCTCCCGAAATACAGCGACGAGATGGTGTTCTACGCCACGAAGATCCGTCATTACGTCAGGCCCGGCCTCGATCCCGTCCAGGAGATGGTCAAGATGGAGGAGTTCAGCAACGGCAAGTTGACGGTCTATGATCAGGCCGAGCTTGATAAATTCCAGCAAAATCGCTATATTAACGAGAAGGCGCAGACCTATGAAGAAATCTTTCAAAGCCCCGGACAGGATCACGATTTCGCCGGAACAACTGGCGAAGTTCCAGGCGGAGCAACGCGAGGAGGATCGGCAGAACGAGGCTTGGACCCGGGCGTGGATGAAGAAACACCCAGAATCCCAGAAGTGGGTGGAGATCAGTTCCAACCGCGTTCCATCGCTCGCGGGCGAATCCTCGCCGACGAAGCGCGGCGAGACCGAAGCTACTGCGGTGCCAGAGATTGGGCCCACGGGCGGATCGTAAGCTCCCCGGACCCGAGCAAGCCGCTCGACCTCTCCCACCTCAAGACGGGCGAGCCGGTGACGATCGAGGCGTTCCACGGCACGCCCGTCGGCGGTAAAATCTTGGATCCGGGCGCCAAATCCTTGGGTGAGAGGGAGCGGCGCGGCAAATATCTCTTCACCACCACGAGCAAGTTTTACGCAAAAGAGTATGCAATGCCGGACGGATCGTGGTGGAGGAAAGACTACAAACCAACGATCATCCGCGGATTGCTGCCCATGAAGAAACCGTTGGTGGTTGACGCCGAAGAGGGCGTCCACCGAGAGGTTTATCCGCCGCTCTTGAAGAAGATGCGGGCGGGCGGTTACGACGGTTTGGTGGTGCGCAACGTTGCCGACCACCCCAGCTTCATGGCCGCGCTGGGTCAAAATGTCTTCATCAAGAGGGGGAAATTCGGCGCCGGCCGCGGTGAGCCTGCGGCGGAACGTGAATTCGGTTTCGGCGATGGTGAGCTTGTGACGGAGCGCGACCCCAATCTTCGCGACGCCAAGAGCGGCATCGGCACGGTTGCCGACGTGATCATCACGGCCGACAAATCCAATTGGCTCCAAATCAAGGAAACGCCCGCCGCCCCCGACACATCCATCAACCAAAACTTCCAGCCGCGCGGCAAAAAGAATTGGGACAAGGACGGGCGATACGTGGGCAAACTTCCACGGGATGGGATCGGCGCAACTCCGTTCGTCGAGTCCTCTTTCGTCGAGCAAAGCGGCGCGTTTGAATTCGCAAAACAAGCGGCGGGCCCCGCGGGCTCGGAGGCGGCGGCGAACAGCGCCTACGAAGGGAATTACGTCCAATTGATCGACATCAACCCGCGGATGGGCGGGCAGCCCAAGGATTCCAGCCGCGTCGAAAATCAATACGCAGCGCCGCGTCTCGGGATCACCGGCTCGATGATGGCCCGCGAATCCATCATGCGCTCCCGATTGCTCGGCGTCAAAGTTCGCGCCGGCGTGGGAATGAGGCAGTTGAGATGGAATCCCGACACGAAAAGGGTCGAAATTCAGCTGACGGATCGAAGCTGGGTCCGCCCGCGCGCGGTGGTGCTCGCCACGGGGATCAAATTCACCGCAATGACTCAACTCGGCGCCAAAAAGCACGTGATCAACGGCAACGGCATGGAATTGCTCCGAAGAGCTGGGCAGGGAGAAGCGATTGTCGTCGGCGGCGGCAACAGCGCATCACAAGCTGCGATCGCGGCGGCGGAAAACGGAGCTCACGTGACGCTCATTTCGCGAAGCCCGCTCAAGAAATCCATGAGCGACATCCCAGCCTTGGCAAGTTGAGGACCACGACATAGACGTCGTCATCGCAAAAATCTCTCATTTCGACCAGGCGCCCGGAGGTCGCAGCAGACTCCACACCGAGTCTGGAGAAATCCTCGAAGCGGACGCGATTCGCGTCATTCCTAGGCGGCAAGCCCGATCTCCGCGCTCTGCCCGTCGCAAAGGAAACCGGCGGTCGCGCCTTGTTGAGCGGGGTCGTGCCCGACTTGAAAGCGCTGATTGAACCGGATCTGGCAAAAGCCGTGGCTCGGAGCAAGGAGGGGCTGATTGAAATAGCGCCTGACGGGAAGATCATGAGCGACGATCATTTTGAGACGAACATCCCCGGTGTGTTCGTCGCCGGAGACGCCCGCCACGGGTCGACGCCTCGGATAAACATGGCGTCCGCCGAAGGACAACACGCCTCGGTCGGTGTCAACGATATGCTGGCGAATTTGCGAAAAAAGGGTATAATTCCAACGTGGGACATTCCATCACTCAAAAAATCAGACAAGGCGCTGGCGGCGGCGAGGCGGAGGGCGGAGGAGCGGGCGCTGCGGCAAGCGATGCAAACGCCGGGGGTCCGCCCGTGAGCGGCGGGGAATGGGATTGGTTCGACGCGCTGCCCGAAGAGGAGAAGCGCGCCTACGCGAAGTTCCGCTCCGGGAATCGTTACGATGACAACGCCCGCTGGGAGCGCAACATCCTGGCCATGCTTGAGCGCCTGAAGGCGGAGACGCCCGATGACGAAGATCCACCAGAGGTCCCCGAGGTTTGATCTCTGGCCAGAGAAAAAAGTTGACATTCTGTTTGGGGACACCGCCTCCGCGGTGCCATCACTGCCATCAGAGCGAAGCGTCGAACCGTGGTAACCGCGCGACCGGCGGGAAGTCAGCGCGGGCGCGCAGCCGCTGAATTCCGCAATTCCGCCCGCAAAGCTGCGATCTCCTCGCGCAAAGCGTTCAGCGCATGCGCTCCCGCGATCTCGCCTTTCGCATTTTCCGCGTCGCGTCCGACAAAAAACGTGGCGAGCGCGCCCGCCACGTAACCGAGAACGCCGAGCCCATAAAGCGAGAGCAGAAAACAGAGCACGCGGCCTTCCGCGGTTTGCGGCCAGTATTCGCTCCCCATCGTCGTCACGATCATCGCCGTCCACCAGACGGCCGAGCCATAGTCGTTGATTCCGCGCCCGTTAGGATTGTTTTCGAACGCCAGCATGCCGGCGCCACCGACGAGGATAACGACCGCGGTGAGCGCGGCGACATATCCGAAGCCACGCCGGCCCATGCTCGACCGCAGCGCCCGCATCCCGCGGTTGATCGACGCGATGACTTTGACGAGGCGGAAGCCGCGCAAGGTGCGGGCGGCGCGCAGGAGGCGGATCGTCTGGAAGAACCGGAAAACGCGCAACGCCGGTACGACGAGCGAAACGAGCGTGAGCCAATTGTGCCGCAGAAAGGCGGCTTTGCGCGGCGCGATTGTAAACCGCAGCGCAAACTCCGCGATGAACACGACCCAGATCACGTTTGTCGCGATCTCGCCAGCGCGATTCAATCCGCGGGTGAACTCCACGATGAGCAGCGCGAGCCAGGTGAGCCCGAGCACGATCAGCGGCATCTCGAGCCAGCGGCCGATCTGGCGCGCGAGCGCGCTGCGTTGAGTGTCGAGTTGCGCTTGATCGGCGGGTGTCGCGTTCATGCGCGAGCGTAACGCAACTGCTGCCCGCTGCGCTACCGAATCGCGCTGCGCGCGCCGACGCTACTCTTCGCTTTCGTCCTCCTTGCTGCGCTTCAAGGGCGTGAGCGTGCGCAGCAGCAGCACATTCGCGATTGCCAGCACGGCGGCGATCTCTTCCCGCCCGACAGCTGCGGCCGTGCCGATCGCGCCGGTGCTCCAGAGCCTGGCGGCAGTCGCCAGTCCCGCGGACGCTGCCGCCCGTTTTCAGCGAAAACTGGCGGAGTAGTCTGGGCTTGCATTGTTTTCTCGGAGAGCTGGCAAGGGTAATTTTGGTTAGCTGGTTGCTCACGAGCTGGTTTGCTGACCTGTGTCTTCATGTGCGTTCCTCGGGTTTTTGACACAAGCCCACTGTCCGTCAAATCAGGGCAACCCCATGTTTCCCAGATTAGCAGGGGGCGGAAACGAGGCGGCAGGGTATTTTCCAGAATCAGTTTGCCCCAAATCGGGAGGAGCGATCGGAAACCGGCTGGGGGTCGGTCCTCACTTTTGACACAGAATAAGAGGGGATAGGGGTCAGCTTCAGAATGTCGCTCGTTGGTTCCAGCCGCGAGTCTCCGCGATCGCTGCTCTTTCTATGCGGACGAGCGCAATCTGAAGCTGACCCCTCCTCCCTGCACCATCACCGAGTTAAAAACGCCCGAGCGGGTCGGGGTCATCGACGGGGCCACCACCTCACATTCCACTCCCAGCTGGCGCAGCCGCCGGGCCAGTCCAAACCCGCACGGCCCCGCTTCATAGCAGGCGCGCAATGGCGTTTCCTTCCCATGCGCTTTGCGCAGCCGGGCGATTCACTTTTCCACCGCGTGCCCCGAAAGCTTTCGCGGTTGCTCAGCGCCCGCTCTGACCCACTTCCCCTTGGCGCCCGGCCTCCGCCGTCGCCGTGATGATGGTTTCCTTATGGACATCGAGTCCCAGATAGAGCGCGGAGCTGACGCGGAGCTGACGGGGTCGCATCTATACATTTGACATCTGATGAAGTCACTTGGCAGTTGGTATCCGCGGTCAGATAGTTGGCATGTCAAATGTATAGACGCGACCCCGATTTGCCCGACCCACGTTCGGCCGCTTTGCTTGGGAATCGAAAAGAAAATTGCATCGCGCGCGCGTGTTTTCCTAGAATCGCCGCCATGCCCGGCATTTTCCTCCCCGCCACCAAGGCAGCCCGCTGGATTAGACCGGATTCTCCCGCCTTTAAATGCCGAATATTTTGGCCTATATCTCATTAGGCGACTCCGCGCACCTTTCCTTCAACCTATGCCTGATTTAGAACGAGCCCTCCAGATTGCCGTCCAGTCGCACACCGGCCAGACAGACAAGAACGGCGCAGCATACATCTTTCACCCGATTCGCGTGATGATGCGGTGCACTACGCCCAACGCTAAGATTGTGGCTCTCTTGCACGACGTGGTTGAGGACACAGCGATTACGTTCGAGCAACTCCAGACAGAGGGCTTTTCATCCGAGGTGCTTTCCACACTTCGCCTCGTCACACACCTTCCGAACGTCCCCTACGACGAATACATCGACCACGTCTTGACCGACCGAACGGCTATCGAAGTTAAGATTGCCGACCTCGAAGACAACTCCGACATTCGACGCTTGCAGGAGATTGACGACCGCTCCGTTGCACGACTCCGCAAATACCTTTTGGCTTACCGCCGCCTAACCGCTAAGCGTGATGAGAACGTGGCCTAATCATGCGCTGCAGCGAACAGCTCCGTGCGTCACGGCACCTGCCTCCGCCGCCGCCTTTCCCGTCCACCGTGCAGGTGCCGCGCCGCACTCCGCTGCCGCTGAGCTTGCGATCGTTAGGTCGTGCAGCGCATCACACACGATACTCGAAACCATCACCACTTGAAGCCGCCTGAGACATTTGAGGGCACGGTGCCCTATGCGCTGGAAATTCTAACAAGCGGACGTGGCAGTGGAGGGAGAATCGATAGCCCGTTCTACGTAGATCACGTGCATCCGATATTGGTATCTTCCGTGGAGCGAGCGGTAGTCTCGCTCCTGTTTAAGTCGCAGGATTGGACTCCTGTCGAGCGACTCTATCACAATAAAGGCCAAGTTTTCGAATGGCGCATCAAACTCACTTCAGGCGATGTTGTTCCCGTGTTTTTCGATATCAGTCAGGTAAATGACTTGGCTCCAGTTAGCGACGCGGTGCGCCAAGAATTCAATCAGCGCAGCCATACTGTCCCCGTGCCCGACGCGACTTTGATCTCACGCTTCCCACTTATCAAGGTCGAGGCGCGGAGTGCAGCTGAAGCGGCAGATTTCATCTCTGATCATCTTGAGCGTGCCGTCCGACAGGGATGGCAGGTCGAGAATGCTATGGTCATGGCGGACGGCTGGCGGAACGACTACGACCTCACCCGTGGAAGCGAAAAGACAAAAATGAGTTTCGACATGCGCTCATGTTTAGTTCTCAACAGGGCGGACCTCACGATACTAACCTTGATGGCGGGAAAAAGGCGCGGCGAAACATTTGTGCAGCAGCAGGCACGTATGTTAGTCGAATCGGGCGAAGCGCGCTGCGCTCCGCCCGGTTCTTCGCTCGCCGCGGCCGTAGAAACGGAGAAAACGGCATGGCGGTGGGCCAAATTCATTGTAACGATCATGGTGGTCTCGATGCCGGTCGCCTCTGCTGTGGTTTATCATTTCACTGACTCTGCGCTTTTTGCGATCGTCGCCGCCTTCCTCGTGCCGATTATCATCTTTTTTAAAGCACCCACGGAACCACCGCGCTCTCGGCGGCGCGGCTCCTCGCCCTCTCGTTAGCTCGTTTCGCGTGTTATGGCATTGCTCGCCGAAAGCCTAGTCGAAGAGTGGCTCAACCGGAGGGCCTTCTTCACCATCCGGGGTGTGAAGCATGGACATGGCGAGATGGACTTGATTGCGGTGCATCATGGGCCTGCTGCGATTCAGGGATGGCATGTCGAGGTGACGGTGGCCTTCCGGCCTATCGGTTACATTGCACCAGCGCGACTCGGCCTCACACGCAAACGAGACTACGTGCGTAGACGCACGCCTAAACAAGTGCAGGCTTGCGCGCGTGCTTATGTTGAGGCCAAATTCCGTGCTCCAGGCAAAGCGCAGTTGCGCGAGCGACTTTGGCCCGGTCTCACTTGGTCTTTTCATCTCATCCACGGAGCGCTTCGCCATGCCGGTGAGCTGAAGGCGTTCGCGCGAGAAGGCGTCACGTGCCACCCGTTCCACGAGTTGCTTTCTGGGTTGTCACGACGCGACCCCGGTTCGTTTTCTGGATCAGCAGGTGGCGATCTTGCGGAAATTGTGGCCTACTACAAAGAAATTGGAAATGGACGACCTAACCATCCGAAGGAGCCAACGCGAAGCAGGGGATCAGGGGTCAGAGCTACAGACCGGTCACACCGGGGTCAGAGCTAACTATCGACACGACAAACTCGCCCACCGCCTAACGATTAAAATGCCAGTAGTTAGCTCTTCTCTGAAAGCGCCTTCAACCGGGAGAAGGATGCGCCGACCGATCTTCGCGTTGCGGCGAAGACCGCTGTTCCTGAAACCGCTGGAAGGTAGCGCGACCTTTCGGGTTGCACCTCACCGAACCGCCAAGCTGGAAGCTTGCGCTACCTTGCTCCGCCAAAAATGAAGTCTTCCGCCCGGACTTGCTCTCCCGGTTCGGACCGGCGGCTAGTCTAGCTCTCCGGCTCGAACGCGTCCATCGGCGGACAGGTGCAGAAGAGATTTCGATCGCCGTAAACGCTGTCGATCCGCGCTACCGCCGGCCAGAATTTTTGCTGGCGCGTCCACTCCGCCGGGTAGGCGGCTTCTTCCCGGGAATAAGGGTGATCCCACTCGTTCGCCGTGACCTGTTCCGCGGTGTGCGGCGCGTTTTTGAGGACGTTGTTTTTCCTGTCCGCGCCTTCTTTCCCGAGGGCGTCGATCTCGCCGCGGATCGAGATCATCGCTTCGCAAAAACGGTCGAGCTCGTGTTTCGACTCGCTCTCGGTCGGCTCGATCATGACCGTGCCCGGGACCGGCCAGGAAACCGTCGGGGCGTGAAAACCGTAATCCATCAGGCGCTTGGCCACGTCTTCCACTTCCACGCCCACGCTTTTGCAGGGCCGCAGGTCGAGGATGCACTCGTGCGCGACAAGACCGTGTTTGCCTTTAAAAAGCACCGGGAAATGCGGGTCGAGACGTTTCGCGATGTAGTTAGCGTTCAGGATCGCGGCTTCGGTCGCCTTCGTTAGGCCAGCCGCGCCCATCATCCGGATATACATCCAGGAGATGGTGAGAATGCTGGCGCTGCCGTAGGGCACGGCCGAGACCGGGCCGACGGCTACCTCCTGCTCGTCCTCGTCCCTCGTCTCCCTCTGCACTGGGGCGGACGAGGAGGAGGACGAGGACGAGGAGGAGGACGAGGAGGAGGACGAGAGCGTGGCGTGGCCGGGAAGAAATTTCACGAGATGCTTCGCGACGCCGATCGGGCCCACTCCGGGACCGCCGCCGCCGTGTGGAATGCAAAAGGTCTTGTGCAGATTCAAATGGCAAACGTCGGCGCCGATGTCGCCCGGACGGCAGACCCCGACCTGCGCATTCATGTTCGCGCCATCCATGTAAACTTGGCCGCCGTGCTCGTGCACGACCTGACAGATTTCGCGGATGGTGGTTTCAAAAACGCCGTGGGTCGACGGATAGGTCACCATCAGGGCGGCCAGATCCTTGCTGTGTTCGTCCGCCTTCGCGCGGAGATCGGCGAGATCGATGTCGCCATCCTCCAGGCAACGGACGGGCACGACACGGAAACCGGCCATGACCGCGCTGGCGGGATTGGTGCCGTGAGCCGAGGTGGGGATGATGCAGACGTTGCGATGCGTTTCGCCGCGCGCTTCGTGGTAGGCGCGGATGGCGAGGAGACCCGCGTATTCGCCCTGCGAACCGGCGTTGGGCTGGAGGGAGACGGCGGCGAATCCGGTGATCTCGGCCAGCCAGCCTTCCAGCTGTTCGCACATCGCGCGGTAGCCCGCGGTCTGGTCGTTAGGCGCAAACGGATGAATCCGGGCAAACTCCGGCCAGGAGATCGGGAACATCTCCGCCGTCGCGTTCAGCTTCATCGTGCAGGACCCGAGCGGGATCATGGAATGGCAGAGCGAGAGATCGCGCGACTCGAGCCGGCGGAGGTAACGCAGCATTTCGGTTTCGCTGTGATGGGTGTTGAAAACCGGGTGGGTAAGAAATTTCGATTTTCGGTTTTCGATCGTCGATTTCCGACAGGCGGCATCGGCTCCCGGCAGGACGAAGCGGTTTTCACCGAAAATTGCGGCGAGCGTTTCGATGTCGTTAGGCGTGGTCGCTTCGTCGAGTGAAATCCCGATCCGATGCGGGCCGAGGTCGCGCAGGTTGCAGTTTTGCTGGGCTGCCCGGCTCAAGAATTCGGCGCTGCCGCGTTTCCCGAGCTCGACGTGGACCGTGTCGAAGAATTCGTCGTGCGCGAGAGAGTAACCGAGCTGCTCGAGACGGTCGGCCAGGCGGCAGGTGAGGTCGTGGACGCGGCGGGCGATCCGACGCAGGCCTTCCGGTCCGTGGTAAACGGCATACATCGAAGCCATGACTGCGAGGAGGACCTGCGCGGTGCAGATGTTGCTCGTCGCCTTGTCACGCCGGATGTGCTGCTCGCGCGTCTGGAGCGCGAGGCGATAGGCCGGTCGTCCGGCGGCGTCGTGCGAAACACCGACCAGGCGTCCCGGCAGGTGGCGCTTATACTGGTTGCGGGTGGCGAAGTAAGCCGCATGCGGACCGCCTCCGCCTAACGGAACCCCGAAACGCTGGGTGGAGCCGACCGCGACGTCGGCGCCCATTTCGCCTGGCGGCCTGACGAGCGTGAGCGCGAGAATATCCGCCGCCACGATGGCGAGCGCGCCGGCGTCGTGCGCCGACCTGATGAACGGCTCGTAGTCGATAATCGCGCCGTCGGTCGCGGGATATTCCAGAAGGACGCCGAAGACGTGGTCCCTGCAATCAAAGGTAACGTGATTGCCGACGATGACTTCGAGGCCGAGCGGCTTGGCCCGCGTCTGCACGACCTCGATCGTTTGCGGGTGGCAGCTTTCCGAGACAAAAAAAGTGCGACGTTTCGCGCGGCCGGGGTCGGCGCCTCCGGCTACAGCAGCATGACAAAGCGCCATCGCCTCGGCCGCGGCGGTCGCCTCGTCGAGGAGTGACGCGTTCGCGATGTCGAGCGCGGTCAGGTCCGTGATCATGGTCTGAAAATTGAGCAGGGCCTCGAGGCGACCCTGCGCAATTTCCGCCTGGTAGGGGGTGTAGGCGGTGTACCAGCCGGGATTTTCCAGAATGTTGCGCTGGATCACGGGCGGCACGACGCAATCGGAATAACCGGCGCCGATGAAGTTGCGCACGACCCGGTTTTGCTGTGCGAGCTTTCGCAGCTCGGCCAGCGCTTCCTGTTCCGACTTCCCGGCCGGAAGATCGAGCGGGTTTGTCAGGCGAATATCTTTTGGAACGGTGGCGTTGATCAGGTCCTCGAGATTTTCAAAGCCGACCTCGGCCAGCATGGCGCTAATTTCCTCGTCGCTCGGTCCGATGTGACGGGCGACAAAGCGGCTCAGTTCTGCGTCACGATCTTGGGCAGGCGGGTCCGTTTTTTTTGCCTTGGACAAGGTGTTTTTCTCCAGCACCTGAGTCTCGACCGAATCCATTGCGAACCCTACGAGGGAACGTTTCTGATTCAAGGCGGGGTCGGCCTGGCGGGGGAAAATTAACTGGCCAAGGAGGTGTGCACGCCGCGCTCGTGCAGGCGCGCGAGCACTTCCTCGAGATGTTCCCGGTCGCGCGTCTCGACCGTGCACAGGACGTTGACTGCAGAAACGTCGGAGCTGGCGAAAGCGCGATCATGCACCACCTGTTTGATGCTCGCGCCGACGGCGGCGATCTGCGCAGTTAAATCGGCGAGACCGCCCGGGCGATCGCTGATGATGGCCGTGAAACGCGAGAGCCGGCCGTCTGCCACCAGTCCGCGCTCGATGACGCGGCTAAGAACGTTCGGGTCGATATTGCCGCCGCAGAGGAGAAGGACGACGCGCTTGCCGACGAGATTCGGGAGTTGCCCGGAGAGACAAGCGGCGAGAGCCGTGGCGGCGGCGCCTTCGACGACGGATTTTTCCAATTCGACAAGGCGCAGAATGGAGAGTGCGATCTGCTCTTCATTCACGAGCACGACTTTGTCGGTGTGCCGGCGCGCGATCTCAAAGGCGTTTTTTCCGACCTCGGCAATGGCGAGGCCGTCCGCCAGGGTCGGGCGGGTTTCGATGTGCACTGGTTTCCCCGCCGCCAAGGCGGCCGAGAAACTGGCCACGTGATCGGCCTCGACCGCGATGATTTTTGCTTCCGGCCGGAGTGTTTTCACGGCAAGCGAAACGCCCGCGAGCAATCCGCCGCCGCCGACCGGCACGATGACCGCGTCGAGATCCGGCACCTGCGCCACGACTTCGAGCCCGGCGGTTCCCTGCCCGGCAATGATCGCGGGGTCGTCGTAGCCGTCGATGTAGGCGAGACCCTGCTCGGCGGCGATCTCATGGGCGCGCGCTTTGGCCTCGGCAAAATCTTTTCCTTCCAGGATGACGGCGGCGCCGAGTTTCTGGCAGTTGTTGATTTTAATCAGGGGCGCAAACTTCGGCATCACGACCGTGGCCGGCACGCCCAACAATCGCCCCTGGTAAGCCAGCGCCTGGGCGTGGTTGCCGGCGGAGGCGGCAATGACCCCTTTCTTTTTTTGCTCGTCGGGCAACTGGACGAGGGCGTTACGGGCGCCGCGTTCCTTAAAGCTTCCGGTGCGCTGGAGGTTGTCGAGCTTGCAATAGATTTCCATCCCGGTCAGCTCGCTGAGAGGAATTGATTGCGTACAGGGCGACTTGTAGACCGCGCCTTTGATGCGCGCGGCGGCTTCTTCGATGTCGTGGAACGTGGTCAAGGGGCGAGATTATACTCAAGCCCTCGTCCCATCGAACGATTATAATCCGCACTCGTTGCCGGAACGATTTCGAGAGGGTTCGTCCCTTCCTTTTTGGCATCGGCCCGCTTCTTCCTTGGCAGGGATGGAAATTCCCTTGCCTTCGCGCGCCTGCGAAATATGGCTCTGCTATCATGTCCACCGATCCAAATCGCCCGTTACAGAATCAAAAAGCGCTCGTCACCGGAGGCAGCTCCGGGATCGGCGAAGGCTGCGCGATCGCGCTCGGTACGGCTGGCGCGGCGGTGGCGGTGAATTATCATTCCAGCCCCGGCGAAGCGGAGCGGGTAGTGGCGGCAATCCGAACCGCGGGGGGCGAAGCCTTTGCGATCAAGGCCGACGTCAGCAAAGAGGACGACGTGCATGCGATGTTCGCGGAAACGATCAAGCGCTTCGGCACCCTCGACATTTTGATCAATAATGCCGGCCTCCAGCAGGACGCGCCCTTTCACGAAATGACGCTCAAACAATGGGAGCGCGTCATCAGCGTGAACCTGACCGGGCAGTTTCTCTGCGCACGCGAGGCGGTGCGCGAGTTTTTGCGCCGCGGTCTGGTCCCGGAAATCTCGCGCGCGGCGGGGAAAATCATCTGCATGAGTTCGGTCCACGAAGTGATCCCGTGGGCCGGCCACGTGAATTATGCGGCCTCCAAAGGCGGGATCATGCAGCTGATGAAAAGCATGGCGCAGGAGCTGGCGCCGAAAAAAATCCGGGTCAACAGCATCGCACCGGGCGCGATCAAAACGCCGATCAATCGCGCGGCCTGGGAAACGAAAGAAGCGCTGGAGAATTTGCTCAAGCTCATCCCCGACGGACGGATTGGCGAACCGGAAGACATCGCCCGAGCCGCGGTTTGGCTCGCTTCCGATCAATCGGATTACATCACCGGCGCGACCATTTTCGTCGATGGCGGGATGACACTTTATCCCGGCTTCGCCGCCAGCGGATAAACCACAATCCCGCGGACAACGGTTGCCGGGGTCGGCGCCCCCGGCTACAACTGCGGTCGGATGACCTTCACGGCAGGAGAACTGGCGGAGATGTGCGGCGGCGAATTGCGCGGCGACTCTGGCCTAACGATCACGGGTGCAGCCTCGCTCGCGGAGGCGACCCCGGGCGAAATCACTTTCTACGGCAACGCGCGTTACCTGGGCGCGTTTCGCAAAACGCGTGCTTCGGCCGCTTTCGTACCGGAAGATTTCGACGAGAAAATTGTGGGCGCGCAGATCCGAGTCGCGAACCCGAGCAAGGCGTTTGAGCAGGTCGTGCTCAGGTTTGCACCCCAGCCGATTTCCTTTTCTCCCGGGATTCATCCAAGCGCAGTGGTGGCGCCGAGTGTGTCGTTTGGCAAAGAAGTTTTCGTCGGCGCCTGTGCCGTGGTCGAGTCCGGCGTCGCGATCGGCGATGGGGCGCGCATCGGGGCCAACAGTTATATCGGACACGAGAGCACGATCGGCGCGGGCAGCCTGATTTATCCCAACGTCACCATCCGCGAACGGACCCGGATCGGGGAGCGGGTCATCATTCACGGCGGGACGGTCATCGGGTCAGACGGCTTTGGTTTTGAAATGGCGGCCGGTGGCCACACCAAAGTGCCGCAGATCGGGATTGTGCAGATCGACAACGATGTCGAGATCGGCGCCAACACCACGATCGACCGGGCGCGTTTCGGACGGACGTGGATTCAAGAGGGGGTGAAGATCGATAACCTGGTGCAGATCGCGCACAACGTGGTCATCGGGAAACATTCGATCATCGTCGCGCAGGTCGGCATCGCGGGCAGCGTGCGGATCGGATCCGGGGTCGTGATCGGAGGGCAGGCCGGGATTATCGGGCACATCGAGATCGACGACGGCACCATGATCGGCGCGCAGACCGGCGTCTCCAAAAGTTTGCATGGCGGCACTTGGTGGGCGACGCCGGCCGAGCCTTTGAAAGACGCAATGGAGCATCTCGCCTGGGTGCGGCGGCTCGGGAAACTCTTCGCGCGGGTGAAGGCGCTTGAAAAAAAGCTGTAGCCGCTTCGCTGCGCGAAGCGTGCGACGGACGGTTTGCCCGCGTCGCCCAGAGGGCGAGTATCTGTTTAGCCTCAGGTCAGGCGGGTTGGAAGCGTGCGCTAGCGAGAGCGAGTTGGAGGAAGTCTTCTCCGCGCTGGCGACAGGTGGCCGCCAGACTGGCCAGCACTTCAAAGGTGCGCGCGCC
>JACCZO010000290.1 GCA_013695925.1 Chthoniobacterales bacterium | reverse complement strand
AGGGCGTGGACGTGAAGGTCATTGCCGAATGGCAGGGGCACAAAGACGGCGGGAAACTGATTCTCGACACCTACAGCCACGTGAACCGGGCGCACTCGCAGCGGATGGCGCAGCTAATGAACACGAGCGAGCCGGAGAACGTGCTGCCGTTCATGTCTAAGACTGAATTTGCGGCCCTCAAAGGGGATATCGCAAGGGGTGAGGTTACCATTGGCGAGATACGGCCTAACCCGGCCAGAAGCAACGCGGCTAGCGAATAGGGCAACCTATCAACGCCAGCGGTAACCGTTTGGGTGAAAACGCCCAAACGGTTTACACACTAATCTTTCTCACAATATCTATTTGACTCCCCTCTAACTCGAACGTAGCCTTACGCTATGTCAGAGGTAGGACGCGTGCCGGTGGCGCGTGTCTGATGGCTGACTGTCAACGGCGGTGCTGCGGCGTCCCGGTGAGACCTGAAGCAGAAAGAAAAAAAGAAAGACAATGACATTCGGAACGGCCCGAGTGGTCGCTTCGTCTTAGCTCTGCTTTTTCAGTCTCAACCACGTTTTGAAAGGACGCCAGTCATGCACCAGAAGAAAACTCTCTCCGAGCCGCAACCGGGCGCGCTCAAGCTCTTACCTGCGGCGCGATACCTCAGCCTATCTGCGCCGACCATGCATCGCCTAATCGCAAGAGGCTTGCTAAAACCGAACCGCGCCACTCGTCATCTTTTGTTTTCTATGCGCGAACTTGATCGTTTTATCGAAGCCGGACAGTAAAGAGGCGACGATGAACCTAACGACTACAGCCAGTGCGCCCGAATCAGGGGGACGCTTGAGCCTTGACGGCTCTGCGGAGTTGTCGACGAATTGTTACTTTGTCGGCAACGGCAACCGCGCTGAGGTGCTCTGGTCGCGTGACGACTTCGAGACTCTCTGTGGGCGGATGCACAACGGCAACGCGCCTAACGACTTTCTGATGGTCTATCGCGACGACAGCGGCGCGCCGAAGTTCGCCAAGGCGCACCGGGCCGACGCAGACAAGCGTGTGCGCTGGACGTGGAACTCTCTTACCGGTAGTGCAAAAATCAAAACCGGGATCGGATTTTATCCACGCGACAAGAACGGGCGCACTTCGTGGGGAGCGATTGATTGCGACGCGCACAACCAAAAGGATCGGATGCGCGCCCGCGATCTTGCGATGAAAGCCTTTCAACTGCTCGTGCGCAATCCAGACTTCTGGCTCATCCTCGGCACGAGCGGAGAGAGCGGGGGCTGGCACCTGTTCGTCTTTTCGGAGCAACTGCACCCTTGCGAGGAATGGGCGCGGCTGCTCCGCGAAGTGGCCGACAAGATCGGCTCGCCCGTCACGAAAGGAGTTCTCGAAATTTTCCCTTCTGATTCACGCGGGGCATTTGCGATTCGCGCGCCCGGCACGTGGAATCCCAAAGATGACTCGTTCGGGCTGATCGCTTTCGACAATGCTACGCGCAACCTTGTCAGTTTACCTAAAGAGAGAGTTATCTCTTTAGGTATTAGGTCAACCAGGAGGGACAAAAAAGTCAGTTTACCTATAGGAGAAAAAGCTCACCTAGGGTTATACCGGGGAGAATTTGGGGAATGGGCGACTGACTTTGCCATCACCGCACAGCGGACGAGGCACGAAAAGCTAGCGCAGCTTGTTGGGAAGGCTTTTTTCCAGACGGGAATCGCGGTCGCGCGGCGCAATGCCGAGATGCAGCACGCCGAAGCGAATCCCGTCCCCGCAACGCCTCTGAGCGAGCATATCGCGGAGTTCGAATCCCTTTGGGAAGGCATGCACACGCAATGGCGGGCAAAGCTCTCTCCACGCGAGGAAGAAAGCCTCGCTAGTCTTACCACTGACAACGAACGGGAAGCGTTTCGCATCCTGCGCAACTGGAGCCGGACCGACAAGACCGGCAAGGCCGACTTCAAAGTCCATTGCAAGAGCCTTGGGCAACGGCTGGGAATGACTTTGCAAGGTGCGAGCGCGCTGCGGAAACGCTTTTGCGCGTTAGGCATCATGCGCGAGACCGCGCCCTAAAGACCCTTCCAGTGGCCTTTCCGGGCCGTCTGGAACCGGGCAGGAGTCGAACTCGTTGCCCGAAATGCCGATATGAAAAAGAGAGACCCGAAACCGAACACCGTTCCTCCGCCAGCCAACGGGTCGTCAGCACGCTGACGCTCCTACGTGAAATCAATTTTTACGCTTGCAATCGCTCCCTTTTCGGCTTTTAACTTGAGTTCATGGATTCGGCTTTTGCTGCCTGCCTTCACTCGAAGCACGACCGGACTAGGCCGAATGATTCTGCCTTTAATTGCCGAATAATTGGGCCTACTTCTCGTTAGGCCTTTACACTCTATGCCTTTTATTTGATCCGAGTGACCTTGAATTGAATGCCGGTGCTGTCGCCCCCATAGTTACCGTTTTGGCCGAAGTCGACAGCGAAATCGAGTGTGTCTCCAGCCGACATCGTGAGCAGTCGATGAAAAGAAACCGGCGAGTTGTAGCTGTTTATGGTTGCGCGGAAAACGTGCTCTGTCGAATTAAGCACCGCGTAAAAAGTTGTCGTCGTAATTACTACGTTGTCCAATCCCACTACTGCTCCCTGAACATAGAAATCCCCTGACATTGGGGCGGTCCAACGCACCACGGTCACCTCATTGTTGGGACCAGGATGAACATGGAGGTAGGTGGGGGGGACACAAAAAGTAACCAAGCAGATCACATTACCCGTGTCATTATGTGCGACATAGGGAGGATTGATGGAGTACGTCCCGGACTCCAGCCACGCGCTTATGCCAGGAACGCTGGTTGTGTCTGTCACAGTATAATAATTCAGCGGAGATCCGAGGGAAGCTAGCCAGCCATAAGACCAGACTCCGTTCGGGTTCGAGACAATTGAGAAGTCTCGGACAGCGTTGTAGTCGACTTTGGCAGGGTTTTGGGTTTGTGCTGAACCCGCTTGAGGGATCAGGAGCAAAACGACAAAACCGATTAAGGCGCGTGGATTGAAGAAGGCGGATCGAGAAGTGGATTTTGTTTTCATACGAATGATTCTCTTTCTTGGTTGTTAGGTTTTTATTGTGCGCGGAGGCCCAGATGTTCTGAGACGCAATGAAGGGCCGGGGAGTTCCAGCGTTTGCGCGACCAGACATAATTTCATCTTGAGACCTCCGATTTAAACCGGAGCCTCTCTCGACAAGGCCGGCGCGATCCACCC
>JACCZO010000243.1 GCA_013695925.1 Chthoniobacterales bacterium | reverse complement strand
GCGCGGGACCGCGCGCACAATCGCCGGCTCCTGGCGAAAGATCCCAAGATACGGCAGCATCAACCAGACGCCGAGCAGGGTCAGCGCCCCGACCGCAAAAGCGAGATAAAGCCCATGTCGCAGCGCGCTCCGGGCGGCTTCGCGATCGCCCGCCCCGCGCGCCTGCGAGACCCGGATCGAGATGGCCATGGAAAAGCCAAGGCCGAAGATGAAGGGCAAATGCAAAACGTTGTTGGCGAAGGTCGCCCCGGCCAGCGGCAGAACGCCAAGCCGCCCGACCATGATCGTGTCGGCCAGCGCGATAAAAATCTGGCTCAACTGACCCGCCACGAGCGGCAGGGCGAGCGCCGCGGTGAGGCGGCCCTCATGCCCGAGGCGTCGGAGGATGGTGTGGGAAGTTTGCATGGAAAAGTTGAGCCCGGCGCGAGTGGATTGCAGTCACGAATGACAATTTCGTAATAAAAGTCTGGCTAACCGGCATGTAATTCGCTCTCATCCGCGCCATGCATTTTCAATCGCGCGTTTTATTTACCTCCGCATTTCTAGTCTGCGGACTCTTTTTCGCTCAAGCGGGATTCTCCCAACCCACGCCCACTCCCAAGGCGCCGCGAAGGACGAAGCAGCGGCGAGCGCGAACAACGAATGTCTCCCGCGACACTCGACCTTTCGCTTCCAGCGCACAATCGGCTGGCGTCACCGCGGACGGAACTCGTTTGGCGGACGCGGACACGAACCTTACTCACGCGCTCGTCCGGTCTCCGATCGAGACCGAGCAGTTAATCATCGAAGGCACGGGCGTTGAACCGGTGGAATATCCGGCGCTGCCGGAAGTGCAGGGCACGCGGATCAATTCCGGCAAGAAGACCTCGTTTGTGAAACCGGAGGAATTCCCGAGCATTGCAAATAACGATTACCGGGAAGCGCTCGCGACCACGCCGGGCTTGCTCGTGAGTGAGGAGCCCTCTTCGCCGATCGTCAATTTCGGCTACCGCGGGCTCGACTCGCAACGGAGCGAGTTCATGCAGGTCCTGAAAGACGGTGTCTCGATCAAGAACGAGCAGTTTGGTTTTCCGGAATCGCATTACACGCCCATCCTCGACGCGGTCGAGCGGATTGAATTCATCCGCGCGGGTGCGGCCTTGCAGTTCGGCCCGCAACCGGGCGGCGCGCTCAACTTCGTCATGAAGATGCCGCCACGCGACGTGCCGTTCCAATTTGAAACCAAGAATCTCTTCGGGAGCGACGGGCTCTACCAGAATTTCACCAGCGCCGGCGGCACCATCGGCCAGTTCGGTTACTACGCCTATTTCGATCATCGCGAGCGCGATGGCTTCCGTACCAACAGCGCCTACGATCTGAACGCCGGGAGCGTCAAACTGGTTTACGACGCGACCAGCGACAGCCGCTTCATCCTCACCCTCGACGCTTATGACGAGGAACATGGCGAACCCGGTGGTCTGACCGAGGTGTTCGAGCCGGGCGCCTCGCTTTACCAGGTCGATCGCGACGCTTCGACTCGCTTGTACGATCTTTTCCGGCTCAAGCGCTACTACGCAATGCTGGAATACCAGAAGGTTTTCTCGGAGCGGACGCAGCTCGACATCAAAGCCTTTGGCGGCTACCTGCAGCGCTACAGCCAGCACCAGCGCGGCGGCGGTTTCGGCATCGCGCCCAACCCGAATCCGGCGCCGGGTTCAGCCGCGAGCACGAACGACATCCAGGACCGTGAGGATTACACCCAAGGCGTGGACGTTCGCTTCCGCCACGATTACGACCTCGCGCACGACACCTCCACCTTTACCGGCGGGATGTATTTCTATCACGCGCTCCAGGACCGGCACGACTATCGGGGCACGACGCCGAACGCGAGCAGCGGCCTGCTCCGCCGTTTCAATACCGGCGAGACGACCGACTTCGCGCTGTTCGCCGAAAACCGTTTTCACTTCGGCCGGCTCTCGATCATTCCCGGAATGCGCCTCGAGTTTTTCGAGCAGAGCCTGGATGAGCACGTCAACACCACCAAGCCAGAGGGCACGCTCCTCTCGCAGTCGGACTTTTCGTTCGTGCCGCTCTTCAGTTTGGGCGCCGGCTACGTCCTGGTCGAGGGCCAGATCCAGGCCACCACGACTACGACGACGGACAAGGATGGCAAGTCGGTGGCAAATGCTCCGTCGATGGTTGCGGGCGGTCCTCCGCGGTTGGAGCTCTACACCACGGTCGCGCAATCTTATCGCCCTCGCACCTACGGTGAGCTCGTCTCGACCGCGCCCGACGGCGTCGTGAATGGCGACCTCAAGGAAGGCGACTCGATCCAGTTCGAACTGGGCCTGCGCGGCAAACCGCTGTCTTATCTCACCTTCGATGTTGGCGGCTTCTATTTTGAAGTGACCGATCAGGTCGGAGAAATCACCGGCGTCAATGCCGCCGGCGCCACCTTCACCACGACCCAAAACGTGGGGGACGCGCGTTATGCCGGGATCGAAGCCGCGGCCGAGCTCGACCTTCTCGGGATGATCAATGGCGGCACCGAAAGCCCCTACGGCCGCTTCAATCTCTATGGCAACGTTACCTTCCTCGACGCCGAGTTTACCGGCGGCCCGAACGAAGGATTCGACACCACTTACGCGCCCGATTATCAGCTCAAACTCGGCGGCATCTATCGCTGGAAAGAAATGGTCAAGGCTGGCCTCATCGGCAACATGGTGGGCGATTCGTTTGCTGACGCGAATAACACGAAGTCGCACTTCATTCCCGCCTACACCGTCTGGGATCTGACCGCGGAAGTGAAATTCCTCGATGGCCGGCTCGGCGTCTTTGCCGGGATCAAGAACCTGTTCGACGAGGATTTCTACGCCGAGATTCGCGACGAAGGCATTGTCCCGGCCTATCGCCGGAATTATTACGGCGGTTTCAGCGTCAAATTCTAGGGCGAGTTAACAAAGCCGTAGCCGTTGCGAAACGGAGGCCGGGTTTTTAACCCGGCAGACGGCTTTCAAAGCCGTCCTCCGCCCGCGGCAGGTCCCGTCCCCCGGCGGCGTCTGTGCTTCTTGACTCGCCCTGGTCGGTTAAGGATGACTCGCCAGGCGGTCGCCACCAGCGCTATGGTGACGGCCGCATGCGGATTCTGATCGCGCCCGATAAATTCAAAGGCTCGTTAGGCGCAAAGAAGGTCGGGCAAAGCATCGCGGCCGGTCTCCGGACGGCGTTGCCCGGAGCCGAACTCGAGATGATCGCTCTGGCCGACGGCGGCGAAGGCACCACCGAGGCGATCTGCCGCGCGGCGGGCGGCGAATGGATCGAGTGTCGCGCGCATGACGCGCTTGGGCGCGAGATCGCGGCGCGTTACGCCTGGCTGCCGGAAAAAGACCTCGCCGTCTGCGAGATGAGCGCCGCCGCCGGCCTGGCGCAGCTTTCGCCTGACGAACGCGACCCACTTCGCGCCTCGACCTTTGGCGTCGGCGAAATGCTGTTGGCGACTCTCGACCGCGCTCCGCGCCAGATCATCATCGGTCTCGGCGGGAGCGCGACGAACGACGGCGGTTTCGGAACGGCGCGCGCGCTCGGTTTCCGCTTCCTCGGTCACGATGGCCGCGAACTGTCCGGCGCGGTCGACAGCCTCCACGATCTTCAACGGATCGAAGCGCCTAACGACCTCTCGCTCCCGCCGATCACGGCCGCGTGCGACGTCAATAATCCTCTCCTCGGTCCAGCTGGCGCGACCCGGACCTTTGGTCCCCAGAAAGGGGCAACGCCCGAACAACTCGAAATTCTGGAGCGCTCCCTGGCACGCCTGGCGGAAGTGGCGGCACGCGCTTTCCGTTGCGACCACCGCAATACGTCTGGCGCCGGCGCCGCCGGCGGGCTCGGCTTTGGCCTGCTCACTTTTTGCGGCGCCCAGATCCGCTCCGGGTTCGACGTGGTCGCGGAAGCGATCGACCTCCGCGCCAGGATCGAGCGCGCCGATGTTGTCATCACCGGCGAAGGCAAGCTCGATCGCCAGACTTTGACCGGCAAAGGCCCGGCCGGCGTCGCGCAACTCTCGCGTTCGTTAGGCAAAGCGGTTTTCGCGATTGTCGGCCAGGCGGAAGAAGACGCCACGGTGCGCGAACTTTTCGATGGCGTGCTCACCCTGCGCGGGACGCGCCCTGATCATAGCGACACCGCGCAGATGCTCGAGCTGCGCGCGCGTGAGCTAGCGCTCCGCCTGCGCTGAAACGATAGCGCTTCACCACCTCGACGTACTTGAGCGCCCAGCCCCTGATCCCGGTCTGCTCCTCGCGACTCAGTTGCCTAACGACTCTCCCGGGCGAGCCGAGGACAAGCGCGGCGGTCTCGTAGTTCCCGATCACCACGTAATCCCGCAGCTTGGTCATCAGCCTGCCATGCCGCGCTCGAATGACCGGTTCATTTGGTTAGGAGGAAGGGGGCGGGCTTATAATTTCAAGGGAACGGCGTCGGCGGGTGAAGGCGTTCGGAGCGAGGCAAAAAAGTGGAGCCGAAGGCGGGGATTGAACCCGCGACCTGCTGATTACGAATCAGCTGCTCTACCACTGAGCTACTTCGGCGCGCGAACGAGGCGGAAGATGGCACCCGACGGGTTCTTGGGCAAGGGGAGCAAACGCAGCCGAGGCTCTCGCTTGAAGCCTAAGCCGTAACGATGCAGTTGCAGACGCGGAGAGGATCTCGGTTTGGAGGCCAAGGAGCGGCGGGTTGCAACCGCCCCGGGGCGATTGCAACTCGCCCGTCCTTGAAAAGCAAACGACCTTTTCTGGACCCACAGTTCAGTGAGCAAATCCAACTGCATTGCAGTTGGATTTTCACGACTTCGGACCTTGGAACTAAAGCATTTGCACAATTTCAAATCTCTCCGCCTTTCGCTCAACTGCATCGTTACGGCTTAGAAAGTTGCGGTCGGGCGGAACATTGGCCGCCCACCTTGCGACCGCGGGGTTGCCACCGGTCGCGTTTCCGCACCTCCAAAAC
>JACCZO010000160.1 GCA_013695925.1 Chthoniobacterales bacterium | reverse complement strand
TTCCCGAATCTTGACGCGCTGATGGAGGCGACCGAGGAGGAATTGCAGCGCATCGCCGACGTCGGGGAAGTGGTCGGGGCCAGTATCGCGCAATTTTTTCGCGAACCGGGCAACCGCGAGATGATCGAGAAACTGCGGGCGACCGGCTTGCGCCTAACGAGCGAGCCAAAGAAGGCCGCGCCGGACGATTCCAAAATCAAAGGCAGCACCTGGGTCCTCACCGGCACCTTGAGCCAGCCGCGCGAGGAGATCGCGCAACAGATCGTGGACCAAGGCGGCAAGGTGAGCGGGAGCGTCAGCAAAAAGACGACCTATGTCCTGGCGGGCGAAGAAGCCGGGAGCAAGCTGGAGAAGGCGCGCAAGCTTGGCATCCCGGTAATCGACGAGGCCGCTTTCCGAAAAATGTTGTAGCGCGAGCTTCCAGCTTGCGTGGTTGGGTCGGGCAAGCTGGAAGCTTGCGCTACCTTGGAGTCGCGTCCAGGCGAAGCGGAACGACCGATTTTTTGCCCGGCCCTAACGCCATCGCTTCCGGCTTGGTCGAGGCGGCTTGGACGTTGACGGTCAGCTTCTGATTGCCGCGCTGCACCGTGATCGGGACCGGGTCGCCCGCGCTGATGAAAAACGAGGCGTCGATCACGTCTTCCGGTTTGTGAACCTGAACGTTGCCGACTTGCAGAAGAATGTCGCCGGGCTCGAGGCCGGAACCGGCCGCGGGCGTGTTCTCGCGGATCTGGGTCATCTCCGCGCTCGAGCCCTCGACCGGGTTAAGCGCCTCTTGGACGTCGATTCCGATCCAGCCGTGGCGGGCGTCGCCAAAGCGCACGTAATCGCGCCGGATTTTTTCCGCAGCATCGATCGGGAGCGCGTAGCAGGCGGAGCCGCTATCGACGCTGCTGACGAGAATGCCGACCACTTCGCCTTTGAAATTGAGGAGTGGCGCACCAGCTTCACCGCGCTGCGTCGCGAGGTTAACCCGGAGATGGGTGGTCGAAAAATAGCGTCCAAGATATTTGCGATCGAACCCCGCAATCATTCCAAAGCTGGGCGAGACGGGGAGATCGAGCGGATAGCCGATCGCGACGACGGGCGTGGCCAGGCCGAGCTCGGATGATTTGCCGATGGGGAGAAACGGGGTGGCCGCATCCACTTTGAGAAGGGCGATGCCGCTACGCAAGTCGGCCATCAACTGGGTGGCGTGATATTTTTTCCCTTCGAACTGAACCGTGAAGTTGTTCGCCTCGCCGCCGACGGAATAGGAGGTGTAGATCGTGCCGGTGGGATCGACGAAAAAGCCGGTACCGGAAAGTTCGCTGTGTTCGTCGACAGCGTGGATTTTGACGACCGCGTTCCCGCAGCGCTCGAAGACGGCCTTGACCTCGCGGCTGATCGCGCCGGCGGTATCCTCCTGGGCGTAGAGAACCGGCAGGCTAACGAGAGCGATTAGACTAACGAATCCCGCAATGCGCCCGCGCGGAAAGATCGAGCGCCGGGGCCCGTTAAAACTTGAACGACGGCTCATAACTCACGGGTAACCGATCAAGCACATAACGCGGCGGCGTCGAGGCTCGGTGAGTATAGGCGCTTTCATTCACTTGACGGGAGAGATCGGGCCCGAGGCTGCGGGACGAGAGGGGCGAGCTGAGGGTGAAGACATCCGGCACCCGTTCGCTCGACATCTGATCGATCACGCTTTGATGGGTGACGAGCGCCGCCGACGAATCTGCCATCGCGAGGCCGGCAGACGGCGGAGTCTGATAGACCTTGAGCGACACGACCGCGGCGCAGACCAGGAGCGCCGCGACGGCCGCCGGGTAGGAGGTAAGCGATGGGATGTTGAGGCGGAAAAGCGAATCGGAAAGCCGCTGCCAAAGCACGCTCCAAACCGGTTGGCGAAGAAGCTCATCGCGCTGCCGGCGATGGAATTCGTGCAGAAAATTTTCGAAGTATCCGGGAGGCGGTTGCTCAAACTTTTTCAAGCGAAGCAGTTTACCGATTTCGTTTTCGTCGAAGTGTTCCATGCGTGCTGCGAGTTCTAACCAACAGGGTTTTTTCGGAATTCGTCCAGGTAATTTTGCAGTTGGCGATTCGCGTAGAAGAGCCTTGATCGCACTGTTCCCTCGGAAACGCCAAGGATTTTACTGATCTCTGCGTGTGGCATTCCCTGGATATGAAACATGGTCACGACGGCCCTGTGTTCATCAGACAGCTTCATCATCGCCTCGTTCAATCTTCGCTGGAGCTCGCCGAGGTCCGCTTCCCGGACCGGGCTGCTCGTCGAAGTGAGTTCAATAAATTCTCTGTCGTTCTGGATGCTGGCGTCGACGTCGTCGAGGCTGAGGTGATAGCGGCGGCCGCGCTTCTTCAGGAAATTGAGCGTCATGTTGACCGCAATCGTGTGGATCCAGGTATAAAAAGACGATTTGCCGCGGAAGCCCTTGATCGCGCGGTAGGCCTTGGCGAAGACATCCTGCAGCATGTCGTTCGTGTCCTCGTGGTTTGAGGTCATGTTGTAGACGAGGCCGTAGAGGCGGGGGGAATATTTCACCACCAGATCGTCGAAAGCGGTGGCATCACCCGCCTGGGCACGTGCGACGAGCGGCTGATCTTCGTCGGTTCGCGGTTGATCCATCGGCTCCCGGCTACGTTTAGCACGCGCAGGCGCTCCCGACGATAGCAAATCGGTTAGGCGACGGGGGGCGGGTAGCGCGACAGCAGGCGTCATCCTTTAGCGACGGTCGCGCACCGAGAGAAGCCAGAGGAGGTTGCCGAGCGTCGCGATGAAGGCGGCCACGTAGGTCCAGGCCGCCGCATTCAAGACTTTGCTCACCCCGACCGCTTCCTCGCCGGGCTGGATGATGCCCATTTGCCCGAGGATAATCTTGGCCCGACGGGAGGCGTCGAACTCGACCGGCAGGGTGATGAGTTGGAAAACGAGCAGCGCCAGGTAGCAATAAATGCCGATCGTGATCAGACCGGTAATGTGAAAAATCAGCCCACCGAAAATCGCAAAAGGCAGAATGCGCGAGGCGATCGAGGTCACCGGGACGATTGCCATGCGAGCCTTCAAGGGGGCGTAGGCCTTCGCATGCTGAATGGCGTGACCGGTTTCATGCGCCGCAATACCGAGGGCGGCGACGGAAGGCGTGTTGTAGACGTTGCTCGACAGGCAAAGCCGCTTCTTGGTCGGGTCGTAATGATCGCCCAGGTAATCGTTGATCTCCGCGACCTCCACGTCGCGAATGTTGGCCGCCAGCAAAATCTCGCGCGCCGCTTCCGCGCCCGTGATGTTGGACGAGGCCCGGACGGCTCCCCATTTCTTAAACGCGCCGCTGACGCGGAATTGCGCCCAGAGCGCGATGAGCAGTGGGATCCCGACGAGGATCAAATAATTAGACGAGAAAAGCATCCCGCCACCATAACCGTAAGTTGGGTCCATGTAGATGGGTAAAATGAGTCCTCGTTTTAGACGCCTGGAGCCGCGAAATGTTCATTTCACGCGAAATCCATAACGCAGCCCTGGGCTGCAGCCGCGAAACCGGCCGGGTTAGATATCGAGGCGATTCCCGAAGCGCGAGAGCATGCGGATGCCGCGCTTCGTGAGCGCGACCACGTCTTCGGTTCGCACTCCGCCCAGCCCCGGATAGTAAAGTCCGGGCTCAACGGTCAGCACCTGCCCCGCCTTGAACACCGTCTTTTGAAACCGCGGGTGCTCGTGGATTTCCAAGCCGAGCCCGTGGCCAGTGCCGTGGAAAAATCCCGTCTGGCGGCCATCGCGAAGCTCGGTCGGGTAACCTTGGTCGGTGAAAAATTGCTGGACTTCTTTGTGCAGCTTGAGGCCATCGACCCCCGGCTTCATTTTTTTCAGCGCGAGCGCCTGACCGGCATTCACCGTCTCCCAGAGCTTGCGCTGCGCATCGCTGGCGCGGCCGCGCACGACTGTCCGCGTGAGGTCGCCGTAATATCCGCTCGCCGCGGAGCGCGGGAAAATATCGAGAATGATAAGGCTGTTCGCTTGCAAGGGACCGTGGCCGCGCTCATGCGGATCGCAGGCCTGGTCGCCTCCCGCCACGATCGTGTTCGCGGGCAGGCCGCCGGCGCGCAGGACCGCGGTGTCGATCTCGGCCCGAAGCAGCTCCGAGGTCAGGACTTTGCCCGACCACTCCAGCTTTTGTCCCTTGCCGGGCTTCGAGCGTTTGAGCACGGCGATTCCGCGCGCCATTCCGGCCTCGGTGATCTCGAGCGCCTTGCGCATCAGCCGCAGCTCCGGTTCGGACTTAGCCTCGCGCGCCGGCCAGAAAAGCCCGTTACTCGGCTGGAGTCGGATTTTTTTCGACTCCAACTCGCGCGCGTAACCAAGGGGAAAATTCGCCGGCACGGCGGCCGAGCGCACCTTTTTTTTGGTGAGGAAATGCGCCAGGACCTTCTCGTAGGGAGGCGTCTTGGTGCTGTTGCCCTGCACTTCTTTTTCAAAAGTGCTGTAGGGCAAAAACTCGTCCGCTTCCGCCTGTTTTCGTCCACGGTCGATCTCGAGATCGCTCAAGACCAGCGTGCGCTTCCCGTTTTGCTCGAGAAAAATAAAAGGATCGGGGGCGAAGAAGCGCGTCGCGTAAAGCATGTCCGCATCGCTCTCGCTCGCAGCCACGATGAGGCGGGTTTTAGTGTTTTGTTTTTTCATTGCTTCGGGTTTTAATAGATAGGCGCGAATCATTGACGGTCGTTGACCGGGATGATCCGGCCCAAGGTAGCGTGCGCTACCTTAACTTCTTCGCACGACCAACTGCCGGCGCAAGATCCAGTGGAGGAACCAGAGCAGGAGGAGACTCGAGCCGACGAGGATGGCGGTATTGAAAGCGAAGACGCTGACCGTCAGAAAGCTGCCCGGCGGAGTCCCGGGCTTGGCCGCGCCAAAGTAACGTTTCTGCACGCCAAAAAACACGTTCGGTTTTCCGCCCCGCCGGTAATCGTTCTGCTCCATCTCGGCGTTCGCGATCAGGTCCGAAATTTTTTGGTTTACGTAAAGTTGTTCGGCCGTGACCGGGCCGGTCGCGTCCCGGAAGGCCGCGCGGTAAAAAGACGCTTTCCCTTTCAAAACACGATCGATCACCGCCAGATACTGTTTCAGTTCGCGGGCGGAGCGTGCTTCCAGGCCGGAGAGAACGGCGAGAGTTTCTTTCAAATCGTCGAGCCGCTTGGGGTCGCCAGGCTGAGACTCATGGCGGGCGACGATGGCGTCGATCTGCTTCTGCGCATTCTCCTGGCGTTCCGTAAGCGGATTGAGTTTCCCCTGCGCCACCACCAGCTCTTCGTAAGACCAGCGCATGGCGACAAATTCACAGATAAACGGCACCTGGAGGCGGCTGTCCATTTTGGTCGTCTCGTCGCTGTTCGGATGCTCGCTGAACCAGCGGGAGAAGGTGTAAACCAGTCCCAGGTTCCGGTTCATGTCCTCGTACTTGATCATCGCGCCACCCATGATGATCTGCGGGATAAGAACGAGCGGAACGATGTTGGCGGCAGTTTTCGGATCCGCCACGAGCGAGGAGATGACCAGGCCTAACGACACCCCGCTCATCGCGGTTATGAAAACGATCGCGAGGTAGGACCAGAACATGCCGCGGATCTCGAGCAGGTAATTCCCGATCAAAACGAAGAGAATCGTCTGCACGAGGGCGAATACGCCTAACGAGATCGTCTTGGCGAAGACGTAATAGGTCAGGCGCACGTTCAGGTTTCGTTCCCGCTGCAGGACGGCGCGGTCGCGAATGATGTCATCCGCGCTATTCGTTAGGCCAAGGAACATCGCGACGATCAAGGTGAGAAAGAGATAGGTCGGGATGTGATAAGCCGAGGCGAAATCGTAACTGCCGCTGTCGGAATAGCGCAGGATGGTGGCAATCAGAATGGCGAGCAGTGGGGCGACGCCGATCGTAATGACGAGGTTGGCGCGGTTGCGCAATTTGCTCGTGAAGGCGCGCCGCAGGAGCGTGCGGAGCTGGGTCCACTCGTCGTGCCAGCGAATCGGCTCGCGCACTCTGCGCGGCGGCTCCGGCGGCAAAGGCAGGACCGGATCCCGGCGCAGCGGCACTTGTTTGACGTCCTGGATGAGGCGAAACGCCTCATATTTGTCGCGCCAGAACTCCGGCGAGTAACGGCGCGCCGGCATGAGCTGTCCGCGATTATTTTCTTCGTAAATGATGTCGCCGCTCAGGTCGCGGAGCGGCGTTTCCAGGACGTCGAAAATAAATTCCGGCCGGGTCGTGCCGCAGGCCGCGCAGGCCCCGAGATCGGCCCCGAATTGATGCTGATGTTCCGCTTCCGCGAAGTAGCGCAGCATGTCGGTCGGCGTGCCGAAAAAGACGAGGCGCCCACCTTTGTCGAGCAGGATCGCCTTGTGAAACATCTGAAAAATTTTCGAGCTCGGCTGGTGAATGGTGACGACGATGATCTTGTTGTGCGCCATCCCGCGGATGATCTCGATCACGTGTTCGGAATCTTTGGACGACAGACCCGATGTCGGCTCGTCAAAGAGGTAAACGTCGGCGGACCCGATCATATCGAGTCCGATATTGAGCCGTTTGCGCTCGCCGCCGCTGAGCGTCTTCTTGACCGGGCTGCCGACGATGCTATCGCGCCGTTCGCTCAGGCCGAGTTCGATCAGTTTGCCTTCCAGTCGCCGGGTGCGATCGCGTCGCGAAAGGTGCGGAGAGCGAATGGCGGCGGCGAATTGGAGATTTTCGCCGATCGTCAGATGCTCATCGAAGGCGTCGTCCTGCGGGATGTAGCTGACGTAACGTTTGAGGGCTTCGAGGTTATCGTAAAGCGGCTGGCCATTGAGCAGGACCTCGCCGCGGGTCGGCTGCAGTTGACCGCCCAGAACGCGCATGAGGGTGCTTTTGCCCGAGCCGCTCGCGCCCATCACGCAGACCATTTCACCGCGATTAAGCGCGAAGCTGATGCCTTCGAGAGCGACGTCGCTGTTGCTGAAGCGATGGTTGACATCCACCACCTCGAGGCTGCGAATGATGTTGCGTTCTTCCTCGATGATGCGCTCGGAAAAATCGCAGCGCAGGAACTGCCCGACATCGATCCGGATGGTGTCGCCGTCGGTTAGGGGAGCGGTCGTGCGGACGGCGACGTCGCCGACCATGATCGGCCGGTCGGCTTCCAGCACTTCAAGCACTCCGATGCGTTTGTCGTAGTCGCAGGAAATTTTGAGGAGAACGTCGCCCGCCGTGCCGGGTGACAGAAGGATGTCGTCCTCCTCGAGCAGGCTCGGGTTATTCGAGACGAGGTACTCCGATTTCGAGGCCTTGAGCTGGAAACGCCCACCTAGCGCGCGCGCCCGGCGCCGCAGATCGAATAGGTCCATCTCGGTGTCGTTGTAAAAAACGATCCGGTCCTCGAGTGAGGCCTCGACCAGTGTGTTGGCCTTGAGCCGGACGCCGTTTAGTTTCGCGCGCACGTCGCGCAGGGCTTTCACCTGCACCTTGAGACCGAAGGTGACCTCGAGTGAACTTTCGCGACTTCGCGAACGCTCCAGTTCCACCTCATCCGCATCCCGATTCACCCGCACGAAAATCTGCGGGAGCGAAACGTTTTTCTTGGCGTTGAAATAGGTCGCCAAGTCCTGGAAGGAGAGAACGTAGTCGCCGATCAGGATCCGTTGCCCGGGATAAATTCGGCAAAATCCTCCGCGCGCCAGCGGCCGGCCACGGACCGAAACAGCCTGCGAACTGTAGTTCTTGAGCAGGATGAGGTCGTGATAACGAAAGGCGAGAAGCCGATCGGTGCCGCTCAGGCTTTTGATCGTGATATCGGCCTCGCCGTTCGCGCCAAACGAAATCGCCTCGAGCGGCGACGCGCCCCGCTGGTAGACCTGCTGGTCGGAATCCTCCGAGGCATTGAGTTGGTAAACGATGTCGATCGCCTGGGCCGCCATCCCCAGCTGCGACATAAAGGAATAGAAGGCGACGACTTGATCCTGTTTTAGCCCGGCCTGGGAAATCAGATCATAAAGCTGGACGCCGAGCATGATCTTGCGATCGGCACCGAGGGAAGCAGCGAGTTTCTGCGCCATCGCGGAGAGATCCTGCTGCTCGTAAAGTGCCTGCCGGAAAAGCATCCGCAGCTCCGAGTAAACCGCTTCCGGATAATCGTAACGCAGGAAACCAAGACTGGAATCGATCTCTTCTTCGAGCAGCACGCCGTCGGCTTTGGAAAAACTGGCCAGGACCTGAATGAGAAGGGGGAGGAGGTTTGGCCCCTCTGCCACGCTGCGCGGCTTGCCCATCGCGCGCCGCATCCAGCGGCGGCCGCGCCACCGCCAACGGTAGGCTAGCGGTGTGACGCGCTGCACCGCGCGATCGATTTTATCCGCAAAACTAGGCTCTTCTTCGGACATGACTGCTTAACGGCCAAGCTAAGTCCGGGGGACGAATGGTGCAATGAAACGGCGAAGGTCCTGCTTTTGCAATGGTAGAGGCTTCATGGTAATTTTCGCGCCTGCGCCTTTCCTAGCGTAGCATTTCCTATGGCCCAGCCCGAACGCAATTCCCAAAAAGACAACAAACGTGGTGGCGGCGACCCGAATTTTAACTGGCGGGGCGTCATCCTTTTTGCAATCGCCTTCGCGCTTATCGGCCTGGCGGTTTTGTTCCGCGGCGGCACTGGCTACGGCGCCGAGGAGGATGTCCCCTACAATCGTTTTCTCGAGTTGCTCGAGCATAAACAGATCGTCAGCGACGCCAAGTATCCGCTCCGCCTTGTTATCGAGGAAGGCCGCCCGACCCAGACCATTCGCGGCGCCTATTCGCGTCCCGGTGTGGGCAACACTCCCGCACAGATGGTTCCGTTTCGGACCACGATCTACCTGAATTTTACGACCGACCTGCAGGAGAAACTGGACAAGGCCGGCATGCCCATCGCGATCCGGGCGGAGTCGAACGTCCTCGCCCAGGCGGTCATCGGCTTTGTGCCCATTGCGCTTTTCCTCCTCATTCTCTATTTCCTGTTTCGGCAACAGATCCGGATGGCAGGCAAAGGCGCGCTTAACTTCGGCAAATCAAAAGCCCGCATGCTCGCCCGGGACAAGAACAAGATCACGTTCAAGGACGTCGCCGGCGTCGAGGAAGCGAAAGACGAAGTCCAGGAGCTGGTCGAGTTCCTGCGTGATCCTAAGAAGTTTCAGAAACTCGGCGGCCGTATCCCGAAAGGCGTCTTGCTCGTCGGCCCTCCGGGCACTGGCAAAACCTTGCTCGCGCGCGCCATTGCGGGCGAAGCGGACGTGCCCTTCTTCTCCATCAGCGGCTCCGATTTCGTGGAAATGTTTGTCGGCGTCGGCGCGAGCCGGGTGCGCGACATGTTTGAACAGGGCAAGAAGTCCGCGCCCTGCATTATTTTTATCGATGAAATCGACGCGGTCGGCCGTCATCGCGGTCACGGCGTCGGTGGCGGTCACGACGAACGTGAGCAGACGCTCAATGCGCTCCTCGTCGAGATGGATGGTTTCGATACCCAGGAAGGCGTCATCATCATCGCGGCCACCAACCGGCCCGACGTGCTCGACCCCGCGCTGCTGCGTCCGGGCCGTTTCGATCGCCAGATCACGGTCAACCTGCCCGACGTGAAGGGCCGCGAAGAAATCCTCCGCGTCCATTCCAAGAAAGTGAAGCTCGCCGAAGGCGTCGACATGGGAGTTGTTGCGCGCGGCACGCCCGGCTATTCCGGCGCCGAGCTGGCCAACGTGATCAACGAAGCGGCGCTCCTCGCGGCGCGTCGTGGATTGAAAGGGATCACGCTTTCCGAATTAGAGGAAGCGCGCGACAAGGTGCGCTGGGGCAAGGAACGCCGCAGCCTCGCCTTGAGCGAAAAGGAAAAGACCAACACCGCCTATCACGAAGCCGGCCATGCTCTCCTCCTGGAGATGCTGGAGTTCACCGAGCCGCTGCACAAGGTCACGATCATCCCGCGCGGGCCGTCGTTAGGCTCGACCATGTGGCTGCCATTGGAGGACAAGTACACCCAGCGCCGGAACGAGTTGCTTGACGACCTCGTCGTCAGTATGGGCGGCCGCGTCGCGGAAGAAATTGTTTTCGGCGACGTCACCAGCGGCGCCCGCGGCGACATCCAGATGGCGACGCGACTCGCGCGCAAGATGGTCTGCGAATGGGGCATGAGCGAAAAGATGGGAATGGTCGAATACGGCGAGCATGAAGATTACGTTTTCCTCGGCCGCGATATTTCCCGGGCCCGTGATTACAGCGAGGCGACCGCCGAGCAGATCGACCAGGAAGTGAGAAAGCTGGTCGACGACGCCTACGCGCGGGCGAAAGAGATTCTGGTCAAGAACCGGGAAAAACTCGAAGTGATCGCGAAAGCCCTGCTCGAATTCGAGACGCTCGACGGCAACCAGATTCGCGAAGTGATCGAGCATGGCCGTCTGATCAATCCACCTAGCCCGCCGCCTACTTCGGGCAGCAAACTCGCGCCGGAGAAGCCGCCCAGGCAGGTCGTCGTCGCCCCCGATGTCGCCCCACCGCTTGGCGGCGGACTGAGCGGCGCTCCCGCCTAAACTCCACGCCCCGGCGGCCTTATTTGGCGGAAGCAACCTCCGCGCATCCAACGTCCGTATTTCTTGCGTGTCCACCGCACGCAAGCTCAAGCTGGGAAAGAAAAAGATCGACGACCTCGAAATCGTTACCGACCCGGAAGTCGCGGCCGAGGAAGCCGGCCTTCGTTATGTCAGCGACGATAAGCCGGGTTACACCCGGCAGAAGTGGGGGAAGAAATTCGTCTATTTCGATACCGAGGGAAAAGAGATCCGCGACGAGACCCGCATCCTGCGCCTCAACCGCCTCGCCATCCCGCCGGCCTACACCGAGGTCTGGATTTGTCCCTCGCCGAATGGCCACCTCCAGGCCACCGGGCGCGACGATCGCGGGCGCAAACAATATCGTTATCACGAACGCTGGCGGGAAGAACGCGACGAAAACAAATACGAGAAGATGGTCATCTTCGCCCAGGCGCTGCCGAAGATTCGCCGCCGGATCACAAAGGACCTGAAACAGCGCGGACTGCCGCGGGAGAAGATCCTCGCCACCGTCGTGCAGCTGCTCGAGCGCACTTTCATCCGCATCGGCAATGAAGAGTATGCCAAGGAAAACAAATCCTTCGGCCTAACGACGATGCGCAACCGGCATGTCGACGTCAAAGGCGCGACCGTCCGCTTTCGTTTCCGGGGCAAGAGCGGGAAGGAGCACGATATCGACACCGAGGATCGCCGGGTGGCGAAAATCATTCGCCAACTGCAGGAGCTGCCGGGTCAGGAAGTCTTTCAATATCTCGATGAAGAGGGCGAACGGCATCATATCGCCTCGGATGATGTGAACGAATACCTGCGCGAAATCACGGGCGAAGAATTCACCGCGAAGGATTTTCGGACCTGGGCCGGGACGGTGATGACGGCGATGGCGCTCAATGCACAGGTCGCATTTGAGAATAAATCGCAGGCCAAACAGAACGTGAAAGCGGCCATCAACGCGGTCGCGAAGAGGCTCGGCAACACCCCGGCCGTTTGCCGGAAATGCTACGTCCATCCGGCCGTGCTCGAGACTTATCTCGATGGGAACCTGATCGAGGGCCTGAAGAAGCAGACCGAGAAAACGCTGGAGGAATCGTTAGCCGACCTACGGTCTGAAGAGGCCGCCGTTCTCTCTTTTCTGCAGGAACGGCTCGCCAAAAGTTAGCGGGACGTTATGCCGGGCGTTGACTTGGCGGACGGGAGGCGGCTCAATCTTGTCATGGAAACCGCACCTGATTTCCGGATTCGTCTCGCCGAGCGCGAAGACGTTCCCACCATCCTCACCCTCATTCGCGAGCTGGCGGAGTACGAGCGTGCTCCGAACGAAGTGGTCGCGACCGAGAAGCAATTGCAGGAGAGCCTTTTTGGAGCGCACCCCGCGGCGGAGGTCCTGATTGGCGAGGAGTCGGGGGAACCGGTGAGTTTCGCCCTTTTCTTCCACAACTTTTCGACCTGGATGGGCCGGCGGGGACTTTACCTGGAGGATTTGTTTGTCCGCCCCGCGGTGCGCGGCAAGGGCTACGGCCGCGCCCTCCTCGTTAGGCTGGCGGAACTCGCGCGGGAACGCGATTGCGGACGGATGGAGTGGGCGGTGCTCGATTGGAACAAGCCGGCCATTCAGTTCTATCTCAAGCTGGGTGCTCGCCCTAACGAGGAATGGACGATCTATCGGCTGACACGGGAGGGCATTGCACGCCTCGGGGGAGGAACCTGAAGCAAGCGGAAATTCCCGGCCAGGTCCATGAAAAAAAACCGTCCCAACGTCTCGCCCGCGCGGATTGAGGATTATGCGTTTCTCAGCGACACGCAGAGCGGAGCGCTGATCAGCCGCCACGGCTGCGTGGACTGGCTCTGCCTGCCGCGTTTCGACTCCGCCGCCTGTTTCGCGGCATTGTTAGGCGAAAAGAAAAATGGTTCCTGGAGCCTGACCCCGCAGGGCACGATCAAGAAGTGCGAACGCCGTTACCGGGTCGACACGATGATTCTGGAGACTGATCTCCATACCGCTGAAGGCGCGGTCCGCTACATCGATTTCATGCCGCCGCGCGGGACGAATCCAGATATCGTGCGGATTGTCGAAGGTCTCTGCGGCCGGGTAAAAATCCGGATGGAACTGATCATCCGCTTTGATTATGGCTCGGTCGTTCCCTGGGTCCGAAAACGGCACGGTGGTCTCGAAGCGGTTGCCGGCCCGGACGCCCTTATCCTTCACACGCCGGTGAAAACGCGCGGCGAAGACCTGAAAACAGTCGCCGAATTTACGGTCGCGAAAGGCGAGCGAATGCCTTTCGTGCTCACCTGGTTCCCTTCCCACGAAATGCCGCCGCGCGAAATCCACCCCGAGCGTGCGCTCCGCGAAACAGAGAGTTTTTGGGAGGACTGGTCGCGCCGCTGCACTCATCGTGGCCCCTGGCGCGATGCGGTGGTCCGGTCTCTCCTTACCTTGAAGGGCCTGACCTATGCTCCGACTGGGGGAATTGTTGCTGCCCTAACGACCTCGTTGCCGGAGGAAATCGGCGGGGTGCGCAACTGGGATTACCGTTTCTGCTGGCTGCGCGATGCGACCTTCACCCTTTTCTCGCTCCTCGGCGCCGGCTATCAGGAGGAGGCGAAAGCCTGGCGCGAATGGCTCTTGCGCGCGATCGCCGGCAGCCCCTCACAGCTGCAGATCGTGTATGGAGTGAGCGGGGAGCGCCGCCTGGTCGAGCACGAACTCCCGTGGCTGAGCGGTTACGAAAATTCGCGGCCGGTCCGGGAAGGGAACGCGGCCGCCCGGCAGTTCCAGCTCGATGTTTTCGGCGAGGTTATTGACGCCATGTATCACGCGCAGCGCGCCGGGTTGGAGACGAGCGAAGCGGATTGGCGGATGCAGGTCGCGCTCCTCAATTTCCTGGAATCGAAGTGGTCGGAACCGGACGAAGGGATCTGGGAAATCCGCGGCGAGAAGCAGCAATTTACCCACTCCAAGGTGATGGCGTGGGTCGCTTTCGATCGGGCAGTGAAACTGGCCGAAACTTATGGCTGCGCGGCAGATGGCCACCTCGCGCGCTGGAAAAAACTCCGCGACAAAATTCATCGCGAAGTTTGCCGGAAAGGCTTTCACCCGAAGAAGAAGGCCTTTACTCAGACCTACGGTTCCGAAGCGATGGACGCCAGCGCGCTTATGATCCCGCTCGTCGGCTTTCTGCCTCCCGACGATAAACGTCTCCGCGGAACAATCGCCGCCGTTGAACGCGAGCTCATGCAGGACGGGTTCGTTCGGCGCTACCTGCCGGAAGAATGCGCCATCGACGGCCTACCCGGAGACGAGGGCGTTTTTTTGCCCTGTTCTTTTTGGTTGGCCGACTGCCTGCACCTGACCGGTCGAAAAAAAGATGCGCGTCGTCTCTTCGAACGCCTGCTCGATTTGCGCAACGACGTCGGGTTGCTCTCGGAGGAGTACGATCCGAAAAAGAAACGGCAGCTCGGAAATTTTCCTCAGGCTTTTACCCACGTCGGACTGGTCAACACTGCCCAGGCCCTCTCCGAGGAACCGGACGCGGCGATCGAGCAACGCAAGGGCGCTTAAATTTTCGACATCCTCCAAGTGTCCGTTAAGCGATGAAAGAGAGACGAAGGTCGCTTATTTTCGATGCATGAAATCACGCGTAATGAAGGCAGCCTCGTTACCGTCCGGGCCACCGGGAAACTGACGCAGGAAGATTACGATCAGCTCATCCCCGTCTGGGAACGTGTGATCGAGGAGGAGGGCCCGATGCGGATGCTCCTCGTGATGGCGGATTTTCACGGCTGGGAGCCGGGCGCGGCCTGGGATGATTTTCGATTCGCCGCCGGCCACTCCTCCAAGGTGAACCGGGTCGCAATGGTAGGAGAAAAAAAGTGGCAGGAATGGCTGGCCAAGCTCGGTTCCGTTTTCCTGCCGGAACGTGTCCGCTATTTCGATTTGGCCGAATTGCCGGATGCGGAGCACTGGGTGCGCGCTGAGTTGGGGGATAGATCGCGGCTATGGCTCAGATCTTTTCTCGTCGCGCCAACATTCATTCCAAGGTTCTTATCTTCGTCGTCGTTGCGCTCGTTTCTGGAGCTGGCTGGACGACCTACGCCGTCTTCTGGTCGCCCTACACAACCTACGTCGGCATACCGTTGCAACAGCTAGTGCCGTTCAGCCATAAACATCACGTGGGCGACGACGGGGATCGATTGCCGCTACTGCCATACCTCGGTCGAAAAATCCTCCTTCGCCGGGATTCCGAGCACGCAGGTCTGCATGAACCTGCCACTCGCAGCTCTGGAGCGAAGCGCCGGTCCTCCAACCGGTCCGGGAGAGCCTGCGGACGAACCGGCCGTTGCAATGGAACCGGGTGAACGACCTGCCCGACTGCGTATTTTTCAATCACAGCATCCACGTCGCTAACGGCGTCGGCTGCTCGACCTGCCACGGTGAACTCGATCGGATGCCGCTCACCTGGCGGGCGCACACCCTCTATATGAAATGGTGTCTCGAGTGCCATCGCGCCCCGCAGAAATTCCTCCGGCCGTCCTCGGAAATCTACAACCTGCATTGGCAGCCGCCGCCGGACCAGGAGGCGGCAGGCGCTCGCCTCGTTAGGCACTATGGGATCGACACGACCGGCCGCCTGATGGATTGCTCCGTCTGTCACCGATGAAGGAAAGAGCAAAAATGTGGCGCAGTCTGGACGAACTGGCGCAGACGCCCGAGTTCGAGGGCTGGCTGCATCGTGAGTTCCCGCAGGGTGCCTATCTGCTGCCTCTGCTGTATTTCCTCTGGTCGCTCAAGTATGGCTGTGCCGCTGGGCCGAACCCCTGGCAGGCCACCGGCCTGGAGTGGCAGACCACGTCGCCGCCGCCGAAGCATAACTTCAAGGAGACGCCGATCGTGAGCGGGCCTCCTTATCAATACGTCGCCGAGGACGATCGCGACCTGCGGGTCGCGAATGTCTAATAGTGTCGGAGAGACGATTGGCGGGCGGATCAAAGCCGATTCCTTTTCATTATGGCGAATTCGATCGAAATCATCCTCAATGCCCGTTCCGGCTCGCAGCAGGCGCAGGATTCCCGCGAGATTCTGGAGAAGGTTTTTGGTGAATCGGGCCGGACCTTCGGCATTTCGGTCGCGACGGGGGCCGAGATCGGACGGGTGGCGGAGGAGAAAGCGAAAAGCGATTGCGAAATCCTGGTGGCCGGGGGGGGAGATGGCACCATCTGCGGGGTGGCGGAAGCCGCGCGGAAGCACGGCAAGACGCTGGGTGTGCTGCCGCTCGGAACCTTTAATTATTTCGCCAAAAACCTTGGCCTTCCTCTCGAACTGGAAGAGGCGGCTCGGGTGATCCTGGAGGGGGAACCAGTCGGTGCCTCAGTCCTCGATCTGGATGGGCGGCTTGTCTTGAACAACAGCAGCATTGGAATTCATCCGGCAGTGCTGTTGAAGCGGCGGAAATTATACCGGCGCTGGGGCCGGAATCAGCTCAATGCCTATCTCTCGGTCCTGATTACCGCTTTCCAGCCGCCGCCACGTTTGCGGGTGCGGCTGGCGACGGACGAAGGCGAAATCGTGCGCGAAACGCCGCTGCTCATGATTTGTGCGAACGCTTTCCAGATGGAGGCGTTTTCCCTCGGCGGAAAGGAATGCTTGGCGGAGGAAAAGTTCGCGCTCTATGTGGCCCGGATGTCGGGTCGCTTTACGATTTTTCGTCTCGGATTGCGGACGTTGATCGGCTGTTTGCGGCCGGAGGTTGATTACGAAGTCATCTGCGCCTCCGACGTGACGATCGAAACCCTGCGGCGCCGCCGCTTGCGGGCCGCGGTCGATGGCGAGCTGGAGAGGCTGGACAGTCCGATGCGTTTTCGAATCGCGCCTCGCCAGCTCCGCGTCCTGGCGCCACGGGAGAAACCGGGCGGGTGAGGACATTGCTTCATCTTTCCGATCTGCACTTTGGGCGGGTGGACGATTCGTTAGTGGAGCCGCTGATCGCGGTCGCGCAGAGCCTCGCGCCTGACCTGATAGTGGTCTCGGGCGATTTTACGCAACGTGCCCGGCGAATCGAATACCGCGCCGCCCGCACCTTCCTCGCTCGCATGCCGGAGACGCGGTTAGTTGTGCCGGGCAACCACGACATCCCGCTCTGGGACGTCATCCGGCGTTTCGTCAGTCCGCTCGGGCGATACCGGCATTATATTTCATCGGAATTGATGCCGTTCCATCAGGACGAGGAGATCGCGGTCCTCGGGATCAACACCGCCCGGTCACTGACCCGAAAAGACGGTCGGATCAACGAGCAGCAGGTTGAACGGGCGAGACAGATCCTCTCCAGAGCGGGAGCCGGGGTTACAAAGGTTGTGGTGACCCATCATCCATTTGACCTGCCGCCGGGATCGCGCAGCCGGCTCGTCGGGCGGGCCGTCATGGCGATGAATGCGCTGGCGAGCGCGGGGGTGGATCTGCTTCTGGCGGGCCATCTGCATCTTCATCACACCGGATTGACAGCGCAACGCTACCAGATTGAGGGGCATTCGGCCTTGGTGGTCCAGGCGGGCACGACCATTTCCACGCGTGGCAGGGGCGAGGCCAATTCCTTTAACGTCATCCGGATCGAGCGCCCCGAAATCAGAATCGAGCATTACGTCTGGTCGCCGGACAAAGCCGGCTTTGTGCAGGACGGGGCGGACCGGTTTCTGCGCGGGCCGGAGGTCTGGACGCGCGCTTCCTGACGGCAGTCCGGAAAGGGCTGCACCGCCACGTCGGTACAGCAAAAATCTCCCTCCGGACACCCCGGAAGAAGATCTTGCGTTAAGAAGTTATGCTTGGATTACGGAGTCGGAGCAGCGCCTTCGGTAGTCGTGGTGGACTCCGTGGTGCCTTCCGTCGTCGCCGGGGTCATCGTCTCCATCGGAGTGGATTCCACCGGGGTCGTCGTGACCGTGGTGTTGTTGTTCGTGGTCGTTTCGGTCGTTGCCGCCGGAGGATTCACCACGGTGGTGTTGTTCTCGGTCGTCTCAGCGGGTGATGCGGCCGGAACCACGGTTTCGGTTTTTTGTTCGCACGCCACGAGGAGCGCAGCGCTAGCAAGGATGCAGATATATTTCTTCATAGGTTATGGATGAACGCCCATGTTGGGTTAACTATTGATTCGGGGCAAGCGAAGTTTTCGGCCCTGCGGCATTTATTTTTTTGGTTCGACGCGACGAAAATGCCCGTCTAGGAAGGAAATGCAGCGCCTCCGTGCGCTTGAAAGGGAGGTTCGAAGTCCATCCCGTGAGCTTCGGCAACGGCCCGATGGGT
>JACCZO010000104.1 GCA_013695925.1 Chthoniobacterales bacterium | reverse complement strand
CCGTTGGGCAGGAGCGTCGCGGTATGTAAGTATCGCGCGGTGGCCATGCTGCCCGTCGGGGTCCAGAGGCCGGTCGCCGGATCATAGAGTTCGGCGCTCGCGATACCGCCGAAGCCGTTGTATCCCCCAGCGACGAGCACTTGGCCGTTGGGCAGGAGCGTCGCGGTATGGGAGACTCGCGCGGTGACGAGGCTACCCGTAGCCTCCCAACTACCAAGTGTTTGCGCTGGCGCCGTCGTGGCGGGTGTTCCAGTTGCAGATAGACTTAACGTAGCCAAAGCTAGGAGGAGGCCGACGGAGTAAAGAGCAAAACCGATTAAGACGCGCAGATCGAAGAAGCCGGATCGAGAAGTGGAGTATGTTTTCATAGAGGTTGTTTCCTTTCTTGGCAGGGTGGTTTTATTGCGAGGGCAGGCCCTGATGTTCTGAGGCGCAAATGAGGTTGCGCGGCTAGGAATAATTTTATCTTGAGACCTCCGATTAACCGGAGCCTCTCTCGACAAGGCCGGCGCGATCCACCCTTCTGAAGCGGGTCGGGAATATCTAGTGAAGCTGGGTAAGCCGCGATTAAGCGGCTCATCCCGAAATAGTGTCAAGCAGTTTTCTTTGAACTCGCAATTTTTTCAAGGTGTTCTTGGCCGGGAACGCTTGCCTAACGAAAAAGCGATGGCCGCGGTGATCGACCCCTCGCTCCATCGGCGGAAGGGGTAAGAGCCAGGCACAGGCCGCCGCGCGCCAATCGCGCGGTCTTGCTTAACGATTACAGGTCGACAGGCGGCGTTAATCTTTCGCTTCCAACTTTTTTCCGCGGTCGATTTTTCAACGCATAAAAAGGCATTTCCGAAGAAATCACGCCCTCGCAATTCCAAGCGCTGGCTGGCTGGCCTACGCTGGCGCGGGTGCGGCCACGGCGCTGGCTGGCCCCTCACCGGCCGAGGCCGAAATCCATTACTCCGGTCGGGTCGATGTCGCATTCCGCCTGACGAGAACAAGGTCGGTTGCGCTTCAGCGAAGAACTGGGGAACTCGATCTTTTTCGCGCCCACAGTCAACGTCGGGTCGGTGGACTTTTTCGGGGCGGCAGGCTGAAGAGTGGCGCTTTCGCCGGTTCTTACCCCGGCTTTGAGTACGCCTACGTCTGGCGACTGAAGAATCGGGACCGCTATGTTTCTCGAGCCCATTTCACCAACGGCGGGTTTGGCTTCGGGACGTCCGGGACGATGGTCAGAGGAGATCGAAGCAGTCAAAATTGGAAGTGGAGCGGGAAAGCCACTGACTTTGTCGGTTCTCGTTTTAACAATGGCGCCGGGGTTCAAAACGGCTGGGCTCGCCTTAGCATGTAGCGCCGCTTCAAGATATAGTTTCACAGTCCCCGACTATGCCTGGGTCGACCCAGGAGAGTCTATCAAGGCCGGCCAGACAAGCTCTTCTAAGCTGGTCAGTCCAGACGAAGGTTCCCTCAGTCTCCTCGCCGCCGGCGCGGGTGGTCTCGTCCGCTGGCGGCAACGGCCCAAGTGCGTTGCGGCGTAGGCGAATTCCGTGCTGCCAGAGCGAGGCCGTGGCCGCGACGAAATTCTTGCGCTCGTGCCAAAGAGGGTTGCGCGGCTCGCGAAGAACGGCTAATTCCCTAACGATATGGCGGTGAGCAGCATCAGCAAAATTCACGCGCGCGAGATTATCGATTCGCGCGGCAATCCCACGATCGAAGTCGACGTCCACCTCGAAGGCGGCGGTTTCGGGCGCGCCGCGGTCCCGAGCGGCGCGAGCACCGGCGAGCACGAAGCGTGGGAGTTGCGCGATGAAGACGCTCAACGCTATGGGGGCAAAGGCGTGACCAGGGCGGTGGCGGCGGTCAACGACACCATCGCCCCGGTCTTGCGCGGGATGGATGCGCTCGCCCAGGCCAGCCTCGACGAGGAGCTGATCAAACTCGACGGCACGCCGAACAAAAAGAAGCTGGGAGCGAATGCATTGTTAGGCGTGTCGCTCGCCGTCGCTTACGCGGCGGCCGACTGCGAGGGCGTCCCTCTCTTCCGTTATCTCGGCGGGAGCGAGGCCACGGTTTTGCCCGTCCCGATGATGAACATCCTCAATGGCGGCGCGCACTCCGATGCCCCGATCGATTTCCAGGAATTCATGATCATGCCGAAAGGAGCGCCGACTTTCCAGGAGGCGCTGCGCTACGGGGTGGAAGTTTTTCACGCCCTCAAGGGCGTGCTCAAAGATCGCGGCCTCTCGACCGCGATCGGCGACGAAGGTGGATTCGCTCCGAAACTGAAATCGGCCGAGGACGCGCTCGAATCGATCGCCGCCGCGATCGAGAAAGCCGGCTACTCGTTAGGCGAACAGATTTTCATCGCGCTCGATCCCGCTTCCTCGGAATTTTTCGACAAGGAGCAGAACGCCTACGTCTTCAAGAAATCCGACGGCTCGAAGCGGACGGCGGCAGAGCTGGTCGATTACTACGCTTCGCTTTGCGCGCGCTTCCCGATCATCTCGATCGAGGACGGCTGCGCGGAAAACGATTGGGAGGGCTGGAAAAAACTGACCGATCGAATCGGCGACAAGGTGCAACTGGTTGGCGACGATCTCTTCGTCACCAACGTCGAATTTTTGCGCAAAGGGATCGACCTCGGCGTAGCCAATTCCATCCTCGTAAAAGTGAATCAAATCGGGACTCTCACCGAGACTTTCGCCACGATCGATCTTGCGAAGCAGAACGATTATACGTCCGTCATCAGTCACCGCTCGGGCGAGACCGAAGACACGACCATCGCCGACATCGCGGTCGCCACCAACGCGGGTCAAATCAAGACCGGGTCGCTCTGTCGAACCGACCGGGTGGCGAAGTACAACCAGCTTCTGCGCATCGCGGAGGAACTGGGTGACAAGGCGGTTTACGGAGGTAAGATGCGCTAGTGGACGGGACCGGCTACGGCGAGTTAA
>JACCZO010000230.1 GCA_013695925.1 Chthoniobacterales bacterium | reverse complement strand
TTGGTCGAAGAGGCCGACGGCACGATCGAAGTCGTTTACCAGCGTCCGCCCCATCCGTTCTCTCAGCCGGCCGTCCGGCCCCTCCCGTTGCCCGCGCAAGCGCTCCTATGAAAACGACCACGCCCCGGCGAAAAAATACAGCGACCTCCAATCACGACGACGCGTCGCCCGTGAAAATGTTGGAGTCAGAGATTACGGCGTTGCGGCGCGATCTTCGTGCGACCGTGCGAGCTTATACCTCACGGCTGGAGGAAGAGCTGGCGGCGGCCGCGGCGGTGCTACGAAACTATGGGCCGGTCGAAAAGCTTTCCCGGGAACGTTTGCATCAGGTCCGTGACCTAACGATCATGGTTCGGACTCGGCGGCTGAAACCAAAAAAGGGCCGACGCAAGGATTTGCGGCAAATCGACAATCTGATTTCAGATCTGGCGCCGCTGGCCGGGAAGTAACGGCTCCCCAGGGCTTACGCTTTGGCCAACTTTGGCGGCAGGAGCCAGAGGAGCTTTCCCTTTTGCGATTTCAGATCAACCAAGGCGAGACCGGCCTTGGAGAGTTTCAAACTCGCGCCGGTGAGTGCTGCGATGACCTCGGTAAAGTCCGGCTCGTGACCGACCAGCATTAGGCTATCTTGCGGATATTTCTGGCGCAGCCGTTTCAGGTCGTCGCCGCCAAAACCGGGCGCGAGCAGCTTTTCTTCATGAATCGGAGCGCGCAGATGGGCCGCGGCAATCTCGGCGGTCTGCGCCGCGCGTGGCAGTGGACTCGTTAGGATAACATCCGGAGCCGCCTGCTGGCGGAAGAGGAATCTGCCCACTTCCGCCACTTCCTGGCGGCCGGCATCGGTCAGGGGGCGGTCGTCATCCGGCCCGGTCCAATCGGGCCAGTCAGCCGCGCCATGGCGGAGAAGATAGATTCGCATTGAAGAAGATGCGCGGTGCGGAGCGCTTCATCCAGCTGCGATTGCGACCGGCCTAAAATGCCGCCGCGGCCCGCGCCAGGATGTAGCCGATGAGGCCGGTCGCGGGCAGGGTCAGGACCCAGGCCCAGAGGATGCGTTCGACCACGGTCCACTTCATCCCACTGAAACGTTTCACCGTTCCGACGCCCATGATGGAGGTCGAGATCACATGCGTGGTGGAAAGCGGAATGCCCCATGAGCTGGCCACCTGAATGATCACGGCCGCGGTGGTTTCGGCAGCGAAGCCATGGACCGGCTGCAGCTTGACCATCTTATGCCCGAGAGTGCGAATGATGCGCCAGCCGCCCGCAGCGGTTCCGGCGGCCATTGTCGCCGCGCAAAGGACCACGACCCACGGACTCACTTTGAAAACCGGCGTGTGGAGAAAATCGAGCCACGGCGGCAGCCCGACAAACTTGCCGTTCGTCGTCCCGGTGTAGAGAGCGAGCGCGATAATGCCCATGGTTTTTTGCGCGTCGTTGGTGCCATGGCTGTGGGCCATCCAGGCCGCGCTAACCAACTGAAGTTTGCCAAAAATCGAGTGCACGAAATGGGGCGTGAACGAGCGCAGCACGATCAGGAGCAGCAGCATGAGGAAACCGCCCATGAGAAAGCCGATGAAGGGCGACGTAATCATTGGCACGACCACCTTGGGCATCAGGCCGGATTGCCATTTCAAAACCGACCAATCTCCCCTGGCCGTCGCGATCGCGGCCCCGCAAAGTCCGCCGATGAGGGCGTGACTCGAGCTGGAGGGCAGTCCGAGAAGCCAGGTGAGCAGGTTCCAGACGATGGCGCCGATTAACGCACAAAAAATCGTCGGCATGGTCACGACATGGAGATCGACAATTCCTTTCCCGATCGTGGAAGCCACCGCCGTCCCGGTGAGCGCGCCGGTCAGATTAAAGAAAGCCGCCATCGCGATCGCCTGTCGAGGGGTCAGGACCTTGGTCGAGACGACGGTCGCGATCGCGTTAGCAGCGTCGTGAAAGCCGTTGATGTATTCGAAGGCGATCGCCGCCAGGACGACCAGAATAAACAGTGTCATACAGTCCGTCGCCGAGGCTCAGGAATACTTGAGCACGATCTGGAGCACGATGTTCCCGGCGTCGCGGCAGCGGTCGATGACCTTCTCCAGCAACTCATAGAGGTCGCGCAGAAAGATGATTTGTTTGGCGTCGTATTCGCCGTGATACAGATCGCGCAGCAGCTCCAACTCCAGCTTGTCGGCGTCGCCTTCGATCGTCTGGAGTCGGGCGTTTTTTTCTCGCGCGGTGGCGGCGTCGGTTCCCTTGCGCAGCTCCTTCACCATCGCGAGAACGGCTTCCGCGGCCTGGTCGAGGAGGTTGAGATGGACGTTGAAATTGTGGCCGTGCAGATCATCCGGACAAATCAGGATCCGCTCGCCGATCTTCTCGACCGTCTTGGGAATTTTGTAGAGCGCGGCGGCGAGCGACTGGATGTCCTCGCGCTCGAACGGCGTGATGAAAGTCTTGCAGAGCTGCTCGGTCAGTTCCTGGGTGATCTGCTTGTCTTTGCGCCGGCTCTTGACGAATTCCTCCAGGCTCTCCGGCGATTCCTTGCGTTCCAGCCTGGCCAGGAGCGCGACGAGGTGATGCACGCTCTGGTCGGCTTGCTCCGCGCTGGCTTCCAGGAGGTTAAAAAATTTTTCGTCGTGTCCGAGAAGTTTTTTGATCGAAAACATGGGCAGCAGTCCGGCAATCGGTTGAATGATTGCGGTAGCGCAAATCACCCGTGCCGCCAAGCCCAAAGAATCGGGCGTTTTTGCCTAACGATCGGCCGGCTGAAACGGCTGGTGCCGGATGTCTTCGGCCGCCGCGGCGTAGACCGCGTCCTCGGCGATGTTGGTGGCGTGATCGCCGACCCGCTCGAGGTGGCGCGCGATGAACATGAGGTTGAGATAACCGCGCAATTGCTCCGGGTCCTGCGCCATTCGCTCGATCAAACGCCGGCTGGCGTTTGCGTTCATTTCGTCGAGGGCCTTGTCGCGCGCTTTTAACGCGCGGCCCAAGTCCACGTCCTCGCTCACGTAGGAATCGACGCTGTCCTTGAACATCTGCATCGAGAACTCACGCATCGGCCCGATCAGTTCCGTCTCGGGCAGGACCGGATGCCGGTTCAGCTTGCGGGCCTTGCGCGCGATGCTCACCGCCTGGTCCCCCATCCGCTCGAGGTTGGAACAAAGTTTCATCGCCGAGACGACCCGGCGAAGATCGGACGCGACCGGTTGAAAACGGAGCAACAGGTCGATTCCATCCTTGTCCACCTGCTTCTCGAGTTGGTCGATTTCCTCGTCATCGGCGATCGCCGTTGCGCAGAGATCGTCGTCACGTTGCAGGAGGCCGTTGAGCGCGTTGTCGAGGCTGCGCGTCGTTAGGCTGGCCATCATCAGGACATTGTTGCGCAAGGTCGAGAGCGCTTCGTCGAACGTGCCGAGAATATGTTTTGGCGGAGTCATCTTCTTAACCGAACCGGCCGGTAATATAGTCCTCCGTCTGCCGTTGCGCGGGATTGGAAAAAATCCGCGTGGTCTCGCCAAACTCGATCAGGCGGCCGAGATAAAAGAAGGCGGTGTAATCGGAGCAACGGCCCGCCTGTTGCATGTTGTGCGTCACGATCACGATCGTGTAATCCGTTTTCAATGTTCGGATCAGCTCTTCGACCTTGGCGGTCGCGATCGGATCAAGGGCGGAACAGGGCTCATCCATCAAAATAATCT
>JACCZO010000088.1 GCA_013695925.1 Chthoniobacterales bacterium | reverse complement strand
CCATTGGCTGCGCTCCAACGGCTTCATGGTCGTGACCAAGGATGGAGCGCCAGCGGAGGAAGGTCATTACAAGGCGAACGTGGACGTCATGATGGCGATCGACGCGCTCGAGTTATCGGTCGAGATGGAACCCGAAGTCGTCATCCTCGTCACGGGCGATGCCGACTTTGCCTACCTCGCGACCAAGCTGCGCCGGCGCGGCATTCGGGTCGAAGTGGCTTCCGTCACGCCAAATCTGAGCGGCCTCCTGAAAGCAGCGGCGAACGCGGTGATCGATCTCGCGCCGCTTTTCCGCACCTTTGAAATAATGCCGGTGCCCGAGGCGCCGGCGACCCCGGCCCGGCGCAAGCGCCCGTAACCTGGCCCGTGCAGCAGCGCGTCAGCCCGGAGCCGTCGTTGTCGCCTCGGCTCGGATTGTAAATCCGGCCTCCAACTCACCACCAGGCGCGATCTGCTGGATGCCGTCTTTCTCTTCGAAAGCGCGCTGCTCGTGGCGGTCCGTCAGGCCCCAGCACGGTTCGATGCAAAGAAAGGGACCGCCATCGGACCAAAGAGTCACGTGAGGCACACCGGAAAAATTGAGCGTCACCTCGCGGCCAGTGGGCGGATCACGATAATCAAAGGTGGGATCGGGCACGGAGGTCAGCTCGAGGATATAGGAACCCGGCAGTTTGGCGCGCGCGAAAGGCATCTCGCCACCGGGAAATTCAATCCCTTCCGTCTCGCCGCTCAGATAATTGTCGGGCGAAAACCAGCGCCGGTAGCGGCCGCGAGGCATTTCCAGATGGAAGCTTTCAAAGCTCGTCGCCGCAAAACCGGGATGAAGTCCAAACTCCAGGTGCGCGGTCAGCTCCGGCTCGTGATTTTTGAAATGGAATCGCACTTCCAGGTCGTCCCCGCGCAAGGCGTAGGTCAGGGCGAGGGAGACCTGGAGTGGATATTCGTGCGGTGCGATTTCGTTAGGCGAAATCCGATAGGTAAGCGAGGCGCATCCGGTCGCGCCCAGGTCCACGCGCACATCCGAAAACATCTTGTGCCGCAGAAAACCATGCGTGCCGCCGCGAATTACCTGGCCGCGATAAAGACTCTTCTCGTCCTTCAGCCGGTGCAGGAAGTAGCCCATGACGGTGGCGTGATTAGCCCACCCGCTCGCCGGCTGGCTCAGGTCGTTATCGCGATGAAGAAATCCGATCCATCGTCCATCCGCCGCCCGCCGCGCCAGGCTAACGAGCTCCGCGCCCAGCCGTGAAACAATGATGCGCAACCCGCCCTCCTCATCGGTTAGGACATCGAGCAGATGCCCGTCGCGCTTCTCTTCCACGTGCGAGAACTTCATCGTCGACCACTTGAGCCGTGATTCCTTTCCTCGTAAAGTCTGGCACTCTTTCCACCATGAAAACGCTCCTTTTTACCTTTTTTCTCCTGCCCGGCATTCTCTTTGCCCAAGGCGGCTTGCCTAACGAGCCCTACATCTACGTCGAGGGTAAAGCCGAGATCAAGAAAGCGGCCGACCTCGTCAGCCTGCGCTTCGAGTTGGTGGCCCGGAACGCCGATCAAACCAAGGCCAACCAGGAAGTCCAGGTTAAGGCGTCGAAAATTTTCGCCATGCTCGACGAGCGCAAGATCGCGCAGGACGACGTGGTCGCGAGTGATCTCCGCTCGGAGCCGCAGTTTCAACAGGAGCCGGGCCGCCCCGAGGAGCAGGGCAAGCTCATCGGTTATGTCGTGACCCGTCCGTTTCTCGTAAAAGTGCGCGACCTGAAAATCTTTCCGCAACTGGTCGACGACCTCATCGCGCTCGGTGGATTGGAATTTTCCGGAATACAGGAAGGCCTCGGCAAGGAAAAGGAAGTGATGGACGAATCATGGGGCGCAGCCTTGGCCGATGCCCGGACAAAAGCAGAGAAAACGCTCAAGACTAGCGGCATGACGATTCGCTCTGTCTTTGCCATCTCGCCGGTCAATTTCCCGGAGATTAGTTCACGGATCTTCGGCTCGAGTCAGGTTGCTTTCAGTGTCGCCAGAGACCTTATGAATAAACAAGGCGTCTCGCAATATCGCCTCGCGCCCGTGACCGTCAGCCAATCGGTGCACGTCATCTATCTCATCGCGCCGGCGAAATAAGGCTGCGGCGAGCCCGGCCAGATTTAGGGGAACAGCCCGCGCATCTGCTTCGCCTTCATGACGCGCTCGACGCCGATCGCCATCGCCGCGGTGCGGTGCGAGACGTTGTCTCGTTTCGCCCGCTTGATCACTTGCGAGAAGGAGTGCTCGAGAATGCGGAAAAGTTTGTCGGTCACTTCCGTTTCCGTCCACATAAAGGCCTGCAGGCCCTGGACCCACTCGAAGTAGGAAACGATCACGCCGCCGGCATTGCAGAGAATATCCGGGATGACGAACACTTCGTCCGGGCGCTTGTTCAGGTGCAGATCGGCTTCCGGGCTGGTCGGACCATTCGCGCCTTCGGCCAGGATGCGGCACTTGATTTTGTCGGCATTTTTTTCCGTGATCACCCGATCGACCGCGCAGGGGGCGAGGATGTCGCAGGGCTGCTCGAGCAATTCGTTCGGGGCGATCC
>JACCZO010000083.1 GCA_013695925.1 Chthoniobacterales bacterium | reverse complement strand
CTGTCATATAATCATGTTAATGCTCTTAACTCCATTTTTATCTTTGAGCTGTTTCTCTACAATTGGTTTGCAAGTAATACAGTACATTCCTATAACTTTGAATGATGCTTTTTCTATTCCCATGTCGTTAAGACTTTAACTCGTATCTAGTCATAAGTTAAATATTCTCTTGAGCTATAACTTGATTTATAATTTATCATGATACACTGTTTTATTTTTAGACTAAATCATGCGCGGTAAATTAGACTGTATGATAAATCCGTCTATTTTTGAATGTTTAAATCTATCTCAATGAGAAAACAAACAGCCTTAATACTCCCTTTGGTGGCTGCAATGGTATCGGTAGCTGGAATCCATGGTTTCTGGTTGCTGGAATCCGCAGTTGCTCAGAATGCGAGTACGGCTGGTAATATGACCACAGGGACAAATATGACAAATGCCACTATGAGTGAGAATATGACTGTTACTTCTGGAAGCTCGGCGAAAACGCATCTTGAGGATGGGATTAAAGCCTTACACAGTGGAGATAAAGAAGGAGCTATGACTCAATTAACCCACCGCGCAACAAGCAATGTCAGGATCGTCTGAAGCCATGAAGCATTTTGAAGAAGGAATGAAAGCTTTAGACAGTGGCGATACTAATGGCGCAATTATGCATTTGCAAATTGCAGAACAATCTCTTGGTTGACTAAAATTTATAGACCAGGACTGTTGAAGGTTTATGAGTAGTCTTAGGGTATCACTAATAAATATGATATGATCTTGAGTTAAATCTGATGAAGAAGAATTCGATATTTTGTATGTTAATCATTTCAGCTCTAATAACACTTACGGGCTACATCGCTGGCGTATACGGACAATCTATATCAGCGAATAACACAATGCAACAACATGCGAATCACACTATCGACAATCTTACTATTTCACAACATATCCCATTAACAGGAAATTTGGTTAAGGGAGACTACATCTTACTGATGGACCTTACACCTTTTGCGACGAGTGTAGAAGGACACAGTCATATTGCCATGAAAATTCCATGTAATGAAGAAGGAAGTCCAAAAGCAATGATAGTGACTGGAATAGCACCTAACTTAAAATCTTTAAGCGTAGGTAAAGCCATCAACAACGGTACGCTTAATGGTAAAAGCTTAGATTTATCGGATGAAGGAAATTCTTGTCTCTATCATGCTCAGCTACCCACAGGAATCACCGACATTGCACTAGTTAACACATCTAATGAAACATTGAACTTTGATAGAGGTGGCTATTCTGTAACTGTCTCTGTGCATGGATCTGCAATACAACATTTGGCAGCTAAAACAATGCAAATGCACTAAATATTCGATTTGTGAAGAGTACTGCAATATGTACTTGGACTAAGGACTCGAGAATTTTAACAATTTAGCTGTACGGCAATTTGGAAGTAGTATTTTGCAGAGGCTAAATAAGTCATGATATCTTATTTTGTATTGTTGAGTATCGAAATAGCCTCCAAGATGTCCTTATCAAATCCTTTAATTGCAACAGGAAAGTAATACCGATAAAATCCTCGCTTCGATGAGGTATTAATGCCACCCTTTTCAAGTCGACCTAATTGATATTGAACTGTTCCCATTGAAATATTTAATTCTTTTTAATTTTACGCAGGTGACTTCCAGGATTATGTTGTATGAAATTAAGGATAGCATCCCACTTGAGTTGAGTACTCAGCAATTTTCTTAGTGTTGCTGGTGTCCGATATATCTATCAATGGTCATATGAGATAGGAGCTAATTGGTAGACATTGCTTTAGTTATTTGTAACAAATTTTTTTCTTAGCATCACAGCAACAAGTGAAGTTCCAATAAATGTGGCGGACCAATAAAGCCACAAATCTACTACTGATCCAGACAACAGCGCGGGAGCTAGAGATCGTGCTGGATTCATAGAAGCTCCTGAGATGAGTGCCAAGAAGAAAATGTCCAGACCAACAATGCCACCTATTGCTATGCCACTAAAACCCCTCAGTCCTTTTGTGTGGACAACTGCGAATATAACTGCCATTAAAAGTGCTGATGCTAATACTTCTATACCAAAAATAACCGGAAGTGGATAGCTATAATTTGGAGCATTAGCGCCTAAATTAGCCTCGTTTCCAAGGACATATTTAACAAACAAACTCCCAAGTAACGCACCTATTATTTCAGCACTTAGATAATACAGAAGTTGATTTTTTCTCAGATGTTTCGTTATCAAGAAACCAATAGTAACAGCAGGATTGAAATGAGCCATTGAAATTTTACCAAAAAGGTAGACACATATCGCAATTCCAACGAATGGAGTGAACGCAATAAAAGGAATTCCTAATGTGCCTCCAAATTTTGCATCAAGAACAACTGAACCTGTTGCTAATACTACTACAATAAAAGTGCCAATGACTTCAGCAAAAAATTTCTTTTGATCAGCTGTTAATTTATTGGCTAGCCTTAATACTTGAGACAAGCTCTTTTACTCTTTGGTCAATCTCATCTCTTATCTCCCTAACCTTGTCTATGGATTTACCTTTAGGATCTTCCAACTTCCAATCTAAGACATTTGGTAAAAAGAGGGTTGGACAAGATTCTTTATCCATACAACCCATGTTCACCTTTTTGAAAGAGTTTCGCATCATGTCTTCAGCAATGTCCTTGGATTTTTGTTTACTAATATCGATGCCAACTTCCTTCATTACTTCGATTGCAATAGGATTAATTTCTGAAACAGGTTTTGTTCCCGCACTGATCGCTTTGTATCCATCGGGAGCGTATTTGGTAAAAAATCCTTCTGCCATTTGACTTCTCCCCGCGTTCTCTACACAGATAAAGAGAATTGTCTTTTCAGGTTCTTTTTTGAAGAACTTCATTAGGCTGTTACTGCTCCGATAACTACACTTGTAATTTTTCTTCCAGTATTATCATCATTCATGTAAAGTTGTTCGTTGAGAACTTTTACATCTTGAAATCCGGCTTGCTTTATACTGTTGATGTAATTTTCTTTTGTTAATGCGCCATCAATACAGCTACACCAATCTTCTGCACTGACTGACTCTCCATGGACTTCTTTACTCGTGACGAGATCAGAAATAATCATTCTCCCTTTGCCATCATTCTTCAAGATTCTGTAAACCTCTTTGAAGGCTTTTACTTGGTCAGTAGTGAGA
>JACCZO010000071.1 GCA_013695925.1 Chthoniobacterales bacterium | reverse complement strand
CTGTGAGTTCGTATCTCATCGGAGGAGCGGCATTTCTAGCGAGGCGGTCTTCGCTTGGCAAGAGCGAAGAGAATGATGAAGGATGAAGGAAAGCTGAAAGCTGACATCTGAAAGCTGAATGGAGCGACTGGGGTGAGCGACATAGACGGAGAGCCGCGAGGGTGGCGGGAGCGAATGGGATACGAGCGAATCAAAACAGAAATCTGAAAGCAGGCGCGCGGGATGAATGGACCCTCGGGAGCCGAGGCGGTTCTTGGGCGCCGCGGACGTGGTGATGCTCAGCCTCGGGTGAACGCGAGTTTCAGATTTCCGGCAAGGCGCGCGAGGACCCGGTCGCGCGTATAGATCGGAACTTTGTTCTGCTCGGCGGTAGCGAGCAAAAAACAAATCCCCCCATGAGAGGCCTTTTCCCCCCAAGCGGCGGGTGTCGATCCAATGCAGCACCTGCTCCGGAGCCGGTTCTCGCAAGCGCGTCAGAAGGCGCAGATCGGCCAGGGTCCGTTGACGGTCGCGGAGGTTTCCTGCGGAGAGTTCGCCCAAAACGGCGTGGCGGTGCAAACCGCGTCAGCAAGCAGCAACCTGCGTAACGTCGCATCTCCCCGATGCAGGTGATCGATCCAGATTGGTGTATCCACCAAGACTTTCATTTGCGGCGCCGGCGCTGCCACTCCCGAAGTCGCGGGGCGGCGCTCGCCTTGGGCGCGCTCCCACCGAGGGCCGCCAGTCGTTGTGCAGCCTTTTGTCTGATCAACGCTTCAAGGCCGAGATGGATCACTTTTGTTTTCTCTTGCTCACCAGTCGCTTTTAAGGCGGCATCCAGGAGCGTGCCATCCAGGTTCAAGGTGGTTCTCATGCAGATGAGACTGCCCCGAACGTCTGCATCGGGCAAGGAGTGACGAGTGACGAGTGATGGGTGACGAGCGAAAGGAGAAGTTTAAAGGCTAAAGTAGAGAAGGAATTGAGGCTTACTTCTTCTTGCGGGACGGTCGCTTTAGCAGGCGGCGCAGTCGTTTGGTCGTTTCGTCGCGGTCCAGTTCGCTTCCGGCGAGGTCGAGCATCAGTTTTCCCATTGCTCGCTGTCGGGCGTCGGCTCGATTCCATTCAGTCGCAGGAAAATAACCCCAGCCATCATGGCGGTGCGCTTGTTGCCATCAAGAAATGGATGATTGCGGCAAAGATAAAAGAGATATGCGCCCGCGATTTCCACAAGGCCGGCGCAGGGCCTTGCCGCCAAAGGTGGACTGCGGAGTAAGAACAGCGGAGGCGAGCAGGTTCTCGTCGCGCACGCCTTGCAATCCTCCGAATTGCCAAAGCGCTTCGGCGTGGATCGCGCGCACGATCTCGATCGCGAGATGAACGCAGTCGTTCGGTGTGGCCTTCGCGTCAGCTTACGCAAAGTCTTGCGATAGTCTTTGGCCGTCTTCCGGATGATGGCCATGGGGGTAATACTCGGTTTTACGCTGGCCTTGGAAATGGGGAAAAATATTGACGAGTGACAAGTGACGAGTGGGGAAGAGAAGAAGGAAGAAGTTAGACGGAAGAAATACTCGGAGAAGGGCAGCGAGGTTTTGCTCGCCGAGTCGTCGCGGCAGGGCAGATTGTCTCCTCGTAATGGATCTCGTCCCGGAAACCGACTCGCCTGATCGGACTAATCGACCGCAGCCAGCGGCGCCGGCTTGGAAGCGCTGGCTTTATGAGGTGATCTTCGAGAGCGATACGCCGGCGGGGAAGGCGTTCGATGTCGCGCTGCTCTTCGCCATTTGTGTGAGCGTGCTGGTGGTGGTGCTGGAGAGTGTGAAGTCGATCCGGATGGAGCACGCGGTGCTCTTGCGCGACCTGGAGTGGGGTTTCACGGCGCTCTTCACGGTGGAATATATCGCCCGCCTGCTCTGTGTGCGCCGGCCGCTGGTTTATGCGCGGAGTTTCTACGGTTTGGTGGATCTGGTCGCGGTGCTGCCGAGTTTTATCAGTCTCTTCACGGCGGCGAACTACGTAATGGCGATCCGGATCCTGCGCCTCCTGCGGGTCTTCCGGGTGCTGAAGCTGGCGCATTTCCTCCAGGAAACCGAGACGCTGGTGGACGCGCTCCGCGCCAGCCGGCGCAAGGTGCTGGTGTTTGTCTTCGCCGTGCTCGCGTTGGTGACGGTGATGGGCACGCTGATGTATCTGGTGGAGGGCGAGGCGCACGGATTCAACAGCATCCCGCACAGTATTTATTGGGCGATCGTGACGCTGACCACGGTGGGCTACGGCGACATCACGCCGCAGACTAACCTGGGACGATTCATCGCGAGCTGCATCATGATCCTGGGCTATGGGATCATCGCGGTGCCGACCGGGATTTTCTCTCTCGAGCTGCAACAGGCGTCACGGGCCCGGAACGCGCGCGCCTGCCCGGAGTGCGGGACGACGGAGTTGGATCCGGAGGCGCGCTTTTGCCGGAGATGTGGGGAGAATCTGAAACACTGAAACGCTGAATTGAGCGACTGGGGTGGGCGACATAGACGGGCCGTAACGCAGGCGAAGCCGAGGCCGGGCTTTCCAGAGGCGAGGTGGCGGAAGCGAGTGGGATACGAGCGAATCAAAGCTGACATCTGACAGCGGAAAGCTGAAATGGGGACCAAAGCGGAAAACGACTGCGCTGCCGCGCGGTTGACCAACGGGAGACTCGGAGGAGCCACCGCGGCGGGTAAACTGCGGACGCAGGCCGGAGGCGAATCTGTTTTGCGATGGGGAGCCTGGTGCAGTATTCTTTGAATTGTGAGCGTGCAGGAAATTATTGAACAAATTAAGGCTCTTCCCGCTTCCGAACGCGCCCAAGTGGCGAAGTTCGTGGTCGAATCAGATGATTCTTGGATTCCTGGTTCCTTCAAGCAAGGCATGGCGGACGCCGCTGCGGGATCTCTTGCCGATATGGATACCGTCTTGAGCGGCGCCAAGCCGCCTTCGCGCAAGGCGGAATGAATTATCGCTTCAGGCCTACCCAGCGCTTCTGGGAAAGCTTTCTACGCACTTCCGTCAGCGCAAAAGGAATCCACGCGGCGGGCCTGGGAAATTTTCAAAGGAAATCCCTTCGATCCGCATTTGCGGCCGCATAAGATCCACAAGCTCTCGGCGCGCTATGGCCGCACGATTTTCGCCGTCGACGTGGAAGCAGATTTGCGAGTGGTCTTTTACATCGAAGGCGATCTCGTGGTGACGGTGGACATCGGCGCGCACGGTATTTATCGGGGTTAAAGGATTAGGGACAGCGGAATCGAAAGTGCGCCTCGGTCGCCGAGGCGGGTTCTCGGGTATTGGTTCTCCGTTATTGGGGCCCGCCTTCGCCGAGGCTCCGGCGCGGCAAAGGGAAGGGGCAAGGGAAAAGAAAACGTCGAACGTCGAAAAATGAACTCCGAAAGGATTCGCGAGCGTTACTTCTGCTCGCCGGAGGGCGCCGGCTCTTCGCGCCGCACCGGAGCGCCCGGGGTGGATTGCGCCTGCTCACGGATCGCCGGGACCGAAGATTGCCCGCGAAACCATGCCATGCGTTCGCTCACGCTCATGCCTGCGGTCGCCGCGGCGACGGCTTGTTTCCAACGGCGGCTTTCGGCTACGGCATCGAATCGCCGCCGGGATTCACTCGGGTTGTTCTTCATCGGCATGGATGATCTCCTTCGGGCTTACGATACGGACCGGCGGCCAGCCTTGCAATAAGTTCACGGCATTGAATCCATCCTCCCGCCGCACGTTGACGAGATGTTTGAAATTCCAGCTCACGACAAAGCCCACTCCGTGCACCGTTGCCATCGCGACATGCAGGGCGTCGTCCGTAAAGCCAGGCGACACCACTCGCGCGGCCACGTAGGCGATGGCCAGCTCTTCGATCTCCGCGCTCGTATCCAGGATGTTGCCGGCGTCAAAGGTCGCGGCAAAGAGTTCGCGCACATTGGCGGGGGCGTTCTTTATTTCTGCTTCCGCGACGATGGAAGTAACCAGCCGCCAATGTCCGGCTTGGGCCTGCTGCCAGAGCCGGCGCGTGTCGGCCATCCATCCGCTGTCGTGGTAACCGCCGATGACGGAGGTATCAAGATAAAGGCTGGGGACGGGCATAGCGTTTCGCCGAGTTTAGGCAGGAATTTTCCCGCTTCGCACGTCAGATTTTGCCGTGGTGGCGGAGGACTTACTTTTTCTTGCGGGACGGTCTTCGCTTGGCAAGCGCGAAGAAAGTAAGGAAGGAAGAAATCTGAAAGCTGACATCCAAAAGCTGACAACTGAAATCTGAAAGCTGACATCCAAAAGCTGAAAGCTGAACTCTGAAAGCTGAATGGAGCCGGTGGCGGAGGGCGGAGGACGGGGAGCAGGTCAGTCGGCGACAGCGAATTGCAGTTCTTTCGTCTGCTCGACTACGGTGGAAGCATTGAGTACTTCAAAGCCGATGATCCCGTCGTCGTATCCGAAATCGGCGATCACCCCGGGGCGGATTTCGTCGCTTTCCTTCACGCGCGCTTCGCGCAGCGTGATGCTGAGTGTATCAGTCTCTCTGTCGTACTCGACTCTCATCGGGTTTATCCTCGCTCATATTTCGTTCTTAGCCGGGCGGGCAGCGGAAGGATGAGGGCTGAAGGATGAAGGCTGAAGGATGAATCGAGCGACTGGGGTGAGCGACATAGACGGCAAAGCCGCGAGGGTAGCGGTAAGTGAGCGGGATGCGAGCGAATCAAAGCTGAACGCTCCCAGTGGGGCGAGCTCGGCCTGATTATTTAGCGACGGCATTCGGCGAGGCGCCGAACGCTGCACGCGAGGGCGCGTGCGCTCCCCGGCGCGGCCGACGCTCTGCGTTTGACGGGCGGACGGTTTGGGCGAAGCGGTCTTTATGACTACAAGCGAAGTCGGCAAGAAGGTGGTGGAGCTGGTCCGCAAACAAGCCTGGCGCGAGGCGATCGATTCGCTCTACGGCGATGAGGTCGTGAGCGTGGAGGCGCGCGGGCTGGATGGCGACCCCGGATCAGGATGGCGGAGGCAGGAGTTTACACGGTGAAGGACGGCAAGATCGTGCGCGAGGAGTTTTTGCCGCTGGAGCGATCATGAACGATCGCCTGAAGAGCGGAGGCGCTACCTTTTCTTGCGGGGGCGTTTCTTTGTGAGCTGACGCAGACGTCTGGTGGTCTGGTCGCGATCGAGCTGGCTCGCGGCAATGTCGAGAACGAAACTTTCCCACTCGTCGACTGGAAGTTGCGTGCTCGGGAG
>JACCZO010000067.1 GCA_013695925.1 Chthoniobacterales bacterium | reverse complement strand
CGCGCGCTTCCTCTGCCATCTGTTTGAGCGACTTGACCAGATCCTTGCGCCGCTCTTCGGAGAGTTCGGGAATAGGCAGGCGGATGAGCTTGCCGTCGACCAGCGGAGTGATGCCGATCTTGGATTCCTTCAAAGCCTTTTCGATGTCGCGCACGGTCGAGGCATCGAACGGTTGCACGACGAGCAAGCGAGGCTCGGGGGTGGTGATGAGCGCGAGCTGCTTCAATTTCATGGCCGAGCCGTAGGCCTGCACGTCGACGTTTTCGACCAGGGCGGGCGAGGCTTTGCCCGTCCGCACACTGGAGAATTCGTGGATCATGTAGTCCACACTTTTTTCCATCGCCATTTCGGCTTCGAGGAGGATTTCGTCGGCGCTCATAAAGGTGCTGAAAGAAAGCTGCGGCAGCTTGAATCGCAATCGTTAATCGCTGACGAGGGTGCCGATTTTTTTTCCGAGGACGGCGTCGCGCACGTTGGTCGGCTGGTGCATGTCGAAAACGAGGATCGGGACCTTGTTGTCCATGCAGAGGCTAAATGCGGTCGAGTCCATGACCTGCAGTCTTTTCGTTAGGGCCTCGTTGAAACTGATTTGCTCGTAGCGTTTGGCGTCCGGGTGAAGTTTGGGGTCGCGGTCGTAGATGCCGTCGACTTTCGTCGCCTTGAGGATGATGTCGGCGCCGATCTCGCTCGCGCGGAGGGCGGCGGTGGTGTCGGTGGAAAAGTAGGGATTGCCTGTCCCCGCGACAAAAATAACGACGCGGCCCTGTTCCAGGTGGCGGACAGCGCGACGAAGGATGAAAGGCTCGGCCACGTTTTGCATTTCGATCGCGGTCTGGACGCGGATCGGGACGCCGCTTTGCTCGAGTTCGCTTTGCAAAGCGAGGCCGTTGATCACGGTCGCGAGCATGCCCATGTAATCGGCCGTGGTGCGGTCCATCCCGCGATGGCTGGCGGCGAGCCCCCGCCAGATGTTGCCGCCCCCGACCACGATCGAGATCTCGACGCCGAGGTCGTAGACCTCTTTCACCTGCCGCGCGATCTCCTTCACGATGTGGGGCGAGATCGTGTCGCGGGCGCCGGTTTCGCGGAGCGCTTCGCCGCTTAATTTGAGAACGATCCGTTTGTAAGCCGGCTTTGTACTTTCCATTCCGGCGGGATGATCGATCAGAAATGCAATCTTGGGGAGGAAAAACCTCGGAAAAAGTCAACGGCGCTCATCCGGCGCTTTCCCTCGAGCTGGACTGCCTCGAGCCGGAGGGCGCCCTGGCCGGTCGCGACGAGGACTTCGGTGTCGTTAGGCTGGGAGAGCGTGCCGGGCGGTCCGACTTCGCGCGCGTCCAACGAGGCGCGAAAGATTTTCAGGTGACGCATTTTTCCCGAGCCGTCGCTGAGCTGGGTAAAGGCCCCTGGCCAGGGATCGAAAGCGCGAATTTTGCGCTCGATCGCCGCCGCCGGTTGCGACCAGTCGATTTTTCCGTCGTCACGAGTCAATTTCGGCGCATAGGTCACGCCGGCCGCCGGCTGTGGGTTGCGGGGCGCCTTTCCCGTCGCCAACAGTTTGAGCGCACTGTGCAGAGCCTCGGGCGCGAGTTCGGCGAGGCTACCGTGGAGCGATCCGCCGGTTTCGTTAGGCGAAATGGAAAGCGTTTTCTGCAGCAGCATGTCGCCGGTGTCGAGACCTTCGTTCATGTAGATAACGGTGATCCCGGCCTCGGCATCGCCCGCTGCGATCGCGGCCTGGATCGGTGCCGCTCCTCGATGCCGAGGCAGCAGTGAAGCATGCAGATTAAGACAGGCGATCCGCGGAATCTCGAGCACGCTTTTGGGAAGGATCTGCCCGTAGGCCATGACGACGATCAGGTCCGGAGCGAGCGCGCGCAGTTGCGCGACCGCGTCTTCATGGCGAATCCGAGCTGGTTGAAAAATCGGGACAGGACTGCCGGCCAGCGCGGTTTTGATCGGCGGAGCGGTCAGCCGCTGCTCGCGACCCACCGGTTTATCAGGTTGGGTGATCACGCCGACCAGCTGGTGCTGCGGCGCGTTAAGGAGGGCGCGCAAGCTCGGCACGCCGATTTCCCCCGTGCCGATAAAGACAATCCGCATGCGCCTTACGGCATCAAACCCGGGGGCGCGAGAGTCCGCCGGGGACGACGTGGAGCCGCCGCCCGTGCCATCATTTTGTCGCCGGCCGTTACCTCACGTTGCCCGACTGACGAGCCGCAATCTGAGCAAAGATAATCGTAAAGTTCACGATCGGGCAGGATGAGGAGGAGGCGTTCCCGCACGGGCTTGGCCGCCTTGCATTTCTCGCAGTAAAGACTGGAGGCAGTGAAATTTTCAAACTGCTGCTGGCTCATGATCACCGTCGGCCACGGTTTCCAGGATTTTGAGCAGCACCTTTGCCGGCGGCTGGATGGCGTCGACCACCTGCACCCGGTCACGGTAATACTCCAGCACCGGCTTGGATTCGTTTTCGTAGGTTTCGAGACGGCGCTTAATCACTTCCTCGCTGGCGTCGTCCAGCCGGTTGTCCTTGAGGGCGCGTTTTTTGAGACGGACGAAAAGCTGAGCGCGATCGGGACAGGAAAGATGAAAGACTTTTTTCACGTCGATCACCTCGTCCATGATTCTGGCCTGGCCGACATTGCGCGGAATTCCGTCGAGCACGAGAATATCGATGTCGGGCTTGAATTCGTGCCCGTCGACCGCGGCGTCGATCCGCGCCTGCCAGAGTTGGACGGTGATTTCGTCCGGCACCAATTGGCCTTTGCTCGAGTAGTCGAGAAAGGCGCGGCCGACCTTGGTGCGGGTATCGAGGGTGCGAAAGACGTCGCCGCAGGCGCAATGAAAGAAGCGCGGAATGGAGCCGAGCGAGCGACCTTGCGTGCCTTTGCCGCTGCCAGGAGCGCCGAAGAGGAGATAAGTGGTGTATTTCATTGCCGATTCAATTCGTTATACCCGAAAGCGAGCGCCGGCACAAACGCGCAATGCTTCGCACTTGGGCGTCCCGAGGAGGTTGCCTAACGACTGGAAGGCGAGGGCTGAATTAACTGGCGGAAGCAGTCTCCGCCGGCACGACATTGACGCGGCGACCGGCGCGATCAAAACGCACCTGGCCGTCAATCAA
>JACCZO010000056.1 GCA_013695925.1 Chthoniobacterales bacterium | reverse complement strand
CCCGCCCTACAAATCTCCAGCGCCCTAACGATCAGCTCTTTTCGTCGGTCCATCGCGAGGGTGAGCGTTTGCAGGACGAGGCAATCGCCGTAGCGATCGACAATCACGCCCGGCAACCCGTCGCTCTCGCTCCAGACGAGCCGGCAAAGGCGCGGATCGCTCCCGCGCCGCGCCCGGTACTCGATCGCCTGCGCGATTCGCCGCTGGAAGAAATCAAGATCGAGATCCTGCTTCCGGCGCGAAAAACGCCGGGCGACGATCTGTGATTTCGAGTTGTAAATCGCGCTCCCGATGAGGTGATCGCGCCCGTCCTTAAGCGAAATGACATCGCCATCGTTAGGCGAACCGAAGACCTTCAGCACTTCACCGCTGAAGACCCAGTCGTGTCCGTGGAAAATCCGCGCGCGAGGTTTAACGACAAGGCCGCCCATCGCGCTCACTGACGGGCAGGGGCTCTGGCAGAGCAAGCGGAAGTCGCGTTGCCGCCCGGCGACAGACGCATTCATGCTGGCAATTACGGCATCCTTGCCTAAGAGTACCGGGCTGGACTGATCAACATTTTAACGGCCACCCTTTTTGCAGCGTGAATCCAACTCCTAGTTTGCCCGAAACCAATTTCGTTCCCGGTTCGCCCGAGCGCGCCGATCTTCGCCCGGAAAGCATTGACGACGCCGTCATTCGGCTCGCCGGTAATTCTCAGGACGGCATCCAGAGCGCCGGCGCTTTCCTCGCCCGGCTCGCCGGCCGGAGCGACCAGGACGTCATGACCTACATGACCATCCCAGCGACAATTTCCGGCGGTCCCTCTATTTTCCAGGTCCGCATCGGCTCAGGCGAAGTGCTTTCCGCGGGCGACGAAGCCGATTTCCTCGTCGCCTTCTACCAACATAGCTACCAGGACCACATCGGCTTCCTGCGCGAAGGCGGCGTGTTGCTTTACGATTCCGATAATGTTGACCCGAACCTCGATGACAAACGCTTCGTCTATGTCGGCGTCCCGATTACCGGCCTGACGGTCGAGGCTCTGGGCGGAACGGCCAAGGACAAGGGCAAAAACATCTTCGTCCTTGGTCTGATCTCGAAAATTTTTCATCTCGACGTCGAGAAGATGAAGAAGCTGATCACCGAGAAGTTTGCCGGCAAAGACGAGAGCATCGTCAACACCGCGCTGATGGCTTTCCAGGCCGGCTATGCCTACCCGGTCGGCAACGTCCTCTCCAAGCAGTATCAGTTCGAGCACGTCGTGAAAAAGCCGGGTGCCCCCGACCAGATCACGATGGATGGCAACCAGGCGCTGGCCTATGGCCTCATCGCCGCCGGCGTGCGCTACGGCGCCGGTTACCCGATTACGCCCTGGTCGTCGGTCATGGAAACGCTCCGGCGCGAACTGCCAAAATACGGCGGCCTTTTCGTCCAGGCGGAGGATGAGCTGGCGGCGGTTTCGATCACGCTCGGGTTTTCCTATTCCGGACATCTGGCTGTCACCGGCAGTGCTGGTCCGGGCATTTCTTTGAAAACGGAAGCGATCGGCTGGGCATCGATGGCCGAGATCCCGATGCTGATCATCAACGTGCAGCGTGGCGGACCGAGCACCGGCCTGCCGACCAACGTCGAGCAGAGCGATCTCTTCCAGGCGATCTACGGTGGGCACGGCGACAGCCCGCGCGTCGTCCTCGCCGCGAAAACGGTCGAGGATTGCTTTTACATCGCGGTCGAGGCCGCGCGCATCGCCCGCCAATACAGCACCCCGGTATTCATCCTCAGCGATACCTCTCTCGCGACCCGGATCGAAGCTTTCGACGAACCGAAGCTGGCTGATCTGATGCTGGACCCGAAACCGGACCTGAGCACGATCGACACGCACAAACCTTACGCTCTCGACAAGATCACCCATCACGCGCCCCCCGGCACCCGCATCCGCGACGGCAAATACCCGCTCATCAGCGGCCTGGAGCACGATGAATTTGGGCATCCCACCGGCAGCCCGAAAATGCACATGGCCATGACGGCCAAGCGCCGCAACAAACTCCGCCAGCTCGCCGAGGAACTTCCCGTTCCGGAAATTTACGGCGCCGAGGAAGGCGACACGCTGCTCATCGGGTGGGGCTCGACTTACGGCCCGATCCATGACGCCGTGAAACGCGCCCGGGAATACAATGAAAAAATCGGCGCCATCCACCTGCGTCACCTGCATCCGTTGCCTAACGGATTGGAAGACATTTTCGCCCGCTTCCAGCGTGTCGTGGTGGTCGAAATGAATGACGAAGGCGTCTATGGTTTCGGGCAGTTGGCGACGATTTTGCGCGCTCGCTATTGCGAGCCAAAGATCGAGAGCCTGACGAAGACGGACGGCCTCACTTTCCGCGTGCGCGAAATTCTGGAGGGCATCTTCCATCGCAAATTCCCGCGCCTCGTCGCCGCGAACGGCGCCCGGCCAAATGGCAATGGCGCCTCTTCCAAAACGACCGACGTCCCGAGCACGGCAACCGCCACCGCCCGCGCGGAAGCAAAGGTTTCACCGGCCCGCGATCACGCTGGAGACAGCACCCCGACGCGCCCCGAGACCTACGAAGCCGCCATACCGAGCAAGTCACAAGATTCCACCGCCTGAGAAGAACAAGATGAATCAGGAAAGCAGGAACTCAGGAAAGCGGTGGGAGAGCTCTGCCTCAATCCTGGTTTCATGCTTTCCAGATAAACTCCTCCGTCTTTTTCCTGCTTTCCTGCTTTCCTGCTTTCCTAATTAAATCTTTCATCATGAGCACAGACACACTGACCGCCACCGTCGAAGAGCCCCGCGAGAAACTGACCAAGAAAGCCATCACCGCCGATCACCCGACGTGGTGTCCCGGTTGCCCCGAAAGCTTTCGGGGTCCTCGTTCCTAACATTCTGCACCGACTTCACAATGAGCACTGACACACTGACTGCCACCGCGGCCACCGAGCCTCCAAGAGAAAAGTTAACCAAAAAAGCGATTACCGCCGATCACCCGACCTGGTGCCCGGGGTGCGGCGATTTCGCCGTCCTCGCGTGCTATTACAAGGTTCTCGAGAAACGCCAGATCGAGCACGAGAAAATCGTCACCCTCGCCGGGATCGGCTGCTCCTCGCGCTTCCCATATTTCGTTAACGGCCACGGCGCCCACTTCATCCATGGCCGCGCCGTTCCGCTCGCCAGCGGCATCAGCCTGGCCCGGCCTGATCTGCACGTCTTTTTATTCGGCGGCGACGGCGATGGGTTCTCCATCGGCGGCAATCATCTCGACCACGGCGCGCGCAAGAACATCAACATGACCTACGTCATCATGGACAATTTCGTCTATGGCCTGACGAAGAAGCAGACTTCGCCCACGTCGCCGATCGGGTTTAAGAGCAAGACCGATCCGCAGGGCGCGATCGACCAGCCGGTCAACGCCATGAAGAAACTCGTTGCGAGCGGCGCCACCTTCGTCGCGCGGACCCACGCCAGCCAGGTCAACCACATGATCCAGATGATCGAGCGGGCGATGGATCACCCCGGCTTTTCCGTGATCGAGTGCTTGTCAGAGTGTGTGGAATTTTTCCCCGGCGCCTTCGACTCGGCGAACCCGCGCAAAGGCGGCGCTTTCTCGGTTATCGAGGAAAAGAAATACGACAACACCCCGGAAGACGAATTCCGCCATGACGTCACCGACGAGCTCGCCGCCTACAAGCTGGCGCAGATCCCATTTCCCGGCGTCTTTGGCGTCTTCTACCAAAACGATCGTCCGACCAAGAATGCGCTCGAGAAGAAGTGGGTGGACAGCACGAGAGAGAAACTCGGCAACCCAAGCGACATCAGCGTTCTGCAGAAGACGTTCGATCGGATGAAGTGAGGCTGGGCCAACAGTCCGAGCTGGAAAGACGGGACTTACCAGGACCTGGCTGACGCGCTGCTCAGCTTGTTCGCTTGAAATTTACCGGGTGGAGGCCGCTCGTTAGGCGAGTGTCCGGGCGCCCGCAATGAGGAGGAGACCGGCGGCGAACATGAGTGCCTGGGCAAAATAATTCGGGTGGATGAGGGCGCTAACGCCAGCCAGCAAAACGAACGCGCCGCCCGCCGTAGTCGCTGCTTGCCGCCAGTAGGTGGGGGAGCTCAGGGGAGCGCTGTTCCGGCCTGCCCTTTTCGGCGAATAAAGCGTGGTCGTGAGGCTGGAAAGCGGAAGCCAGCTGGCCATTTCCTTCTCAAAATATCGATCCGTGGGTTGCAACTCGCCGGTGGCGACCGCGGCTTTGATGTCGGCGCGATCCCAGACGCCGATCGCCACTCCATCCCTCGACACGGTCACTTTCACGGCCTGAGCGAGCGGCGTTCTCGGGCGAGACGGCTCCGATTCTTAGGGTGGGCAACGCTCACGTTGATGGTGCCCGCGGGCGGACCGATAATGCGATCTAACCGGGCGACGAGGGCGCGCTCGTAATGGCTGGTAAGACCTCGTTTCGGCAGTTGCCAAATGCGCGGGATGAGAGGTGACGGGAGTCGGGAGGTCGGTGAGATCACGCGCTAACCTCGCACGTTATCCGGGTTTATCGGCATGATCATTTCAACTCTTTGTGCGGAGGAAGATGCGTGCGGCCGGCTGCT
>JACCZO010000024.1 GCA_013695925.1 Chthoniobacterales bacterium | reverse complement strand
TCCGGGTCTCGAGCGAGCAGAGCATCATCCTGGTGAAATATTCCCGCGAGCAGGCGGAGAATCGCCGTTACGTCGAGACCGCGCAGTTTTTGTCCGCACAGGGAGTGCGCGCGCCGAAGATTTACTTTCATGATCCGGCGGAGGGATTGATCTGGATTGAAGACCTCGGCGAACGCGACCTTTGGAGTTATCGCGGGGAGAGCTGGGCGGTGCGGCGTGCGTTTTATGAATCGGCGTTGACCGAAGTTGCCCGGCTGCACCGCGTCTCCAGGGCCGACTCCGCGGAGATCCGGCGCGATCTGCCGGCGCAATTCGACGAGGCGCTCTATCGCTGGGAGCAAAGTTACTTTTTCGAGAATTGCCTCGGCTGCCATTTCGGTCTCGACCCGGAGCAACTTCTGGCGGGCTTGCCGGCGCTGGGGGAAATCGCGAAGCGGCTGGCGAGTTTCCCGCGGGTGTTGATTCATCGCGATTTCCAATCGCAGAACATCATCATGCGCGACGGCCAGGCGTACCTGATCGACTTCCAGGGGATGCGCCCCGGCCTCCCGGAATACGATCTGGCATCGCTTCTTTACGATCCCTACGTCAACCTGACCGAATCCGAGCGGGCCGAGTTGATCGGGTTCTACCGTCACGCAACCGACTCGAGCGATCCGTCTCTGGACGAGAAATTCCAACTCTGCGCCATGCAGCGGCTGATGCAGGCGCTCGGCGCCTATACCTATCTGGGATTGGTAAAGAAAAATTCCGCCTTTCTCGCGCATATTCCGCCCGCGCTGGCTTCGTTAGGCGAAGTGCTCGCCGGGATCGAAGGGCTCGGGCCTTTGCGCGACCAGGTGCGCGGCTTTGCCCGGCAGCGCGCCCAGCACGGCTGAAAGTCCGCGTTCGCGACTGGGAGGTTTGCGGCGACGCTCAGCGCGCGCCCTCTGGTCGTTGCGCGGCAGATTCCAGACCGAGCACGTTTCGCCTTCTCTCTCCTTTGTTCGACTCTTCGGAATGAGTGATCAGGTCGCGTAGACAACGTCAGCGGGAAGAAATTCAAAAACAGGCTTGACTACCGCCGGCTGATTTTGTTTTTCTCATGATCGCACCCCCGGTGCACCCCATGAAACGCGGCTTTTTCCGAAAATCTCACGAAACAGGCAGATCTTTCCCCGACCAAGCTGGTTAAACCGCCATCGCAGTTTCCGTTCAAGCCGATCTTCCTGATCAATAGTCAGTTTGACACCATGCCCTACCATCAGATCGTCAGAATGCAGGAGGCCTTGGAAGCCAAGGGCATTTTTCAGCCGGCCTTCAAGCTCATAACCATCCCCAATAGCCACGCTCACTCCTATGAATACTGGTACGATAACGACGGCCAGCCCGATTCGCAGACGATCAAGGAGGATGTCATCGATTACCTCGATACCTATCTCAAACCGTAGCAGAGCCCGCGGCGGCACGGGGGCAGAGAAATGTGCTGCCGCGCATCCTTCCTTATCCTCTGCCTAATTTTTGTTGCATCCAATCGAAAGGAAACCCATGAAAAAAACTCTTGAGATCGATTCGCACCTCCCGCGTCCGTCAGTGATCCCCCTCTTGTGCACCATCCTGTGGCTGTGGTGGGGCGCGGCGGCGTATGCCGGAAGCGCCACCTGGAAACTGAACCCGACCGACAACAACTGGGCGACGGCGGCAAACTGGTCGCCGGAAACCGTCCCTGACGGCGCGACCGATGTTGCCACATTTAGAGTCTCCAACACGAACGACATTACTGTCAGAGACGCTCCGAATGGGACGAACGCTTCACACCCGGTTGGCGAGATCGTGTTCACCCCGGGCGCGAGCGCTTACACCATTACGCTGAGGACGAACCCTGATGTGGTCTTCGCGACTGACCTCCAGTTTTTTGGAAAGGGAGTGACTAACAACTCGGGAGTCGTGCAGAACTTTGTGGCGGCTAACTCGGGCACGACACAAGGGTCGTCTCGGATCGTCTTTTCCGGCTCGTCATGCGCCGGGGAGAACACTGTCTTTACCAACGAGGGGGGAGGCATTTCGGAGTCCGATGGCAGGTATGGCGCCTTTCTTGAGTTTGATGATACTTCGAGTGCCGGGAGGGCGACTTTCATCAACCAGGGAGGGGAGGTGGCGGAGGCGATCGGCGGGCTCACCTATTTTACCGAGTTCTCGAGGGCCGATAACGCCACCTTCATCAATAATGCCGGGGAAGTTCCCGGGGCATTCGCAGCTCATACTACTGTATCAAGCTTTGCCTCTCTTGGCTCCTCGACTTTCATCGCCAACCCGGCCGAGGTCCGGGGCGCCGGCGGCGGTTATGTCCTGTATAACTCCGGCGCGGTCTACGGGGCCAGTTTCATCGCCAACGGCGCTTCGGTCCCGGGGGCCGAAGAGGGCCAGATCTATTACTTCGGCGGCTCAGGTTACGCCACTTTCACCGGCTACGGCGGTCAGGGGAGCCGGACCGAGGGCGGCCTGATCGATCTTTACGCCCTGCCTGTGTCCGAGCAGACGGTGGTGATCGCGGAAGGGGGAACCGACGGAGGCGGGGGAGGACGAATCAAGATCGAAGGCGAGGCGGGCATCAACCTGGCCCAGTTCCGCGTTTACGGCAACGGGGTGCTCGATCTGAGAACGGCCGC
>JACCZO010000019.1 GCA_013695925.1 Chthoniobacterales bacterium | reverse complement strand
TTTCGAACGTTCCCTGGACGATCCCCTGGCTAGCGATGTAGATCCACGAGCCGGCGGTCATCTGCCCGTACATCGTTAGGCCAAGTTTTTCGAGCCGGTTAAACTCCGGATAATTCGACCATTGGCCAACGAGATTGGAGTTCGCGATCAGAACCCGCGGCGCTTCGTCGTGCGTGCGGAAGACGCCGACCGGCTTGCCCGATTGCACGAGGAGCGTCTCATCATTCTCCAGTTCGCGCAGCGCGTGCACGATGGCGTCGAACGCTTCCCAGCTCCGCGCGGCCCGGCCGGTCCCGCCATAGACGATCAACTTGTCCGGGTCCTCGGCGACCTCGGGGTCGAGGTTGTTCATCAGCATGCGGAGGGCGGCTTCCTGCTGCCAGCCTTTGCAGCTCAGTTCGGTGCCGCGCGGGGCGCGAATCATTCTTTTGCTCATGAGCTTTCCTCCCGGCCGGGGTCATCGACCCCGGCTACAACGTCGAATTTTCCGTCGCGAATCGCCTGTGCGATACACGCAATGTCGGGCGCGAGGACGCGATCCTCTTCCAGACGCGGGACAAGGCCGCGCAGAGTCGCGTAAGCGCGCTCCACCCCGACACCCGCCTTGAGCGGCCGCCGGAATTCCAGCCCCTCGGCCGCGGCGAAGAGTTCGATCGCGAGCACGTGCTCCGCGTTCTCCACGATGGTGCGCAACTTCAACGCGCCGGTCATGCCCATCGAAACGTGATCTTCCTTCCCAGCGGAGGTGGGGAGGTTATCGACGCTCGCGGGATGAGCGAGGACCTTGGCTTCGTTCAGGAGCGCGACCGCGGCGACGTGCGCGATCATGAAACCGGATTGCATTCCGGGATGTTGGGCGAGAAAAGCGGGCAGCCCTTCGCTTAGGTCCGGATTCGTTAGACGATCGATCCGCCGTTCGCTGATGCTGATCAAATCCGTCGTCGCGATAGCCGCGTAATCGAGCGCGAGCGCAAGCGGAGCGCCGTGGAAATTTCCGCCCGAGAGAACGTCGCCGTTGTCCGTAAAGACGAGCGGGTTGTCCGTCGCCGAGCCGGACTCGATCCCGAGCACTTCCTCACAATGGGCGAGCGCGCCGCGGACCGCGCCGTGGACCTGGGGCATGCAGCGCAGGCTGTAGGCGTCCTGGACGCGGGGATCGTCGTGGGCGTGGGACTCGCGGATTTCGCTGCCCTGCAAAAGCGCCAGGAGATGGCGCGCGACCGCTTGCTGGCCGGGGTGCGGGCGAGCGTTATGGATGCGCTCGTCGAAAGCCACTGGCGTCCCCTTCAGCGCCTCGAGCGACATGGCACCGGCGACGTCGGCGATTCGGGCCAGGCGTTTGGCTCGAAAGAGAGCCAGGCCACCGACCGCGTGCATCGCCTGAGTGCCGTTGAGCAGGGCCAGGCCCTCCTTGGCCAGCAAATCGGTCGGCTGCAGCCCGGCTTTCTGGAGGGCGGCGGCGCTCGGCATCCGCTCGCCATTATAAAAAGCCTCCCCTTCCCCGAGGAGCGAGAGGGCGAGATGCGCCAGTGGCGCCAGGTCCCCGCTCGCGCCGACCGAACCTTTCTCGGGAATGACCGGGCAGACATTTTTGTTCAGCATCGCGACCAGGAGCTGGACGACTTCGAGCCGAATCCCGCTGAAGCCGAGGGTGAGGACATTGGCCCGGAGGAGCATCATGGCTCGGACCTCCGGTTCGGCCAATGGGCGGCCGATGCCGCAGCAATGGCTCCGCACGAGGTTGACTTGGAGCTGCTCCAGTTGATCGGAGGGAATCTGGACGTCGGCGAGTTTGCCAAAACCGGTGCTGACCCCGTAGATGACGTCCCCCCGGGCGACAATTTCCTCGACGACTTGGCGCGAAGCCAAAATGGCGGTGTGCGCTGCAGGCTCGATCTCGACCCCTTCATGCGCGAGGGCAACGCGGGCGATCTCGCCGAGTGAAAGTGGACGGCCGCTGAGCTGCATCATCGGAGCGAATACTACGAGAAGTGCCCGAGAATTCCACTCGCGCAGTGGCAGTCGAGTTCTCCTTGTAAACGACTCTCTCTAGGAGGCGCGGGTCTGTGCGCCCTTACCATTCGACGGTCGCATCGCTTGCTCCCGCGCTTCGCAGAGCGAAGCGTCTACATGACGCCCGCGAAAAAGGCCAGGCCGCGTAAACGGCCTGGCCTTCTGGGTTAAAGTTGTCCGGTCGGAGGCAAACCGCCGGTGCGAGACTATTTGGAGTATCCGGTGGTGGCCGTCGATTGGGTCGCCATCGTCTCCTTTTTCTGCGCGCAAGCACCCAGGCTCAACACGCCGGCCGCAACGGCCACGATCATGATCATTTTGACTAATTTCACTATAACTTCGCCTCCTTCCTTAGCAGGTTGCTGCCGACTGTTTA
>JACCZO010000015.1 GCA_013695925.1 Chthoniobacterales bacterium | reverse complement strand
ATCCGGGCACGATCATGGCGAGCAAGAACGCGCTCCGGACCGAAGAACTCGCGGTCATGTTCGACACCGAGCACACGCTCGAGCTGACCGAGCAGGCGGTGAAACTCGACGACGAGAAATATCCGCTAAGCTGGCTCGATTGAGCCCGCGGGCCGGTCCGCCGTCGACTTCGTTAGGCAAACGCAGATGAAACTCTTGCTGGCAACGATGGTTTTTTTCCTGGCCGGGTTCGACGCCACGACCGCCCATGCCGGACGCGACTACGACCACTATCTTCTCGGCAACGCTGGCGACGTCGTTCGCTCCACCACCAACGGGACGGTGCTGATGGGCGGTGGCACCGATGTGGACGCGGCGTTCGAATGGATGATCGGGAAGAGCGGCGGGGGCGATTTCGTGGTCATTCGCAGCACGGGAACGGACGCCTACAACCCCTATATCTACGGCTTGGGCACGCTCGATTCGGTCGAGACGCTCGTCCTCAAGACGCGCCGGGCGGCGAGCGATCCTTTTGTCCTGAGCACGATTCGCAATGCCGAAGCCGTCTTCATCGCGGGGGGCGATCAGGGCGATTACATCCGGCTCTGGAAAGGCACGCCGATCGAAGACGCTCTCCAGGACGTCATCGCAAAGCGCGCTCCCATCGGCGGGACGAGCGCGGGACTGGCCGTCCTGGGCGAGTTCATTTTTTCGGCCAGTAGAGGCACGGTTTATTCCGATGAGGCCCTGGCCAATCCTTACAATCGTTACATGACGCTGGACCGCGATTTCCTGGCTGTGCCTTTTCTTGAATCGCTCATCACCGACAGCCATTTCGATACTTCCGATCGGATGGGGCGGCTCATTACCTTTCTGGCGCGGCTGGTTCAGGATGGATGGACGGAAGAATCTTTCGGAATCGGCGTGGATGAAGCGACCGCGATTCTGGTCGATCAAAACGGCATCGGCACACTTGCCGGCTCGGGCTCGGCCTACTTTCTCCGCACCCCGTCGCCTCCGCAGGTCTGCCAGCGGAATAAGCCACTGACTTTCCTCGACGTTTCCGTTTGTCGGCTTTCCGGATCGAGCACTTTCGATCTGGCGAACTGGCAGGGAAGCGGTGGAACGTCCTATTCAATCACCGCGGAGCGCGGGCGGCTCACGTCCACTCAGCCGGGCGGCGAGATTTACTAGGGCAGCGTATTTATCGAGCTGAGACCGACTCCGGAGGGCGACAAATTCGCGACACGAGAATGGCTCGCGAAACTTGTCATGGCGCGCCCCGGCGGTAATCCTTCGAATATGCGAAAATTCCCTTTCGCAATCTTCTTGAGTTCTCTCTGGCTCGCCCTCGCGCCTCTCGGAAACGGACAAGGCGGCGGCACCTGGGAAACGCTCGCGCCCATGCCGGTCAAACGCCAGGAGCTGGCAGCCGCTGCCCTAAACGGCAAGATCTACGTTCTTGGCGGGCTGGACGGACAGGGTCTTCCGACCGCGACGGTCGAGGTCTACGATCCTCTCAAAGGCACCTGGTCTTTCGCTCAATCCCTCCCTTTCGTGACCGACCACAATCGCGCCGCGGTCGCGGCCGGCCGTCTTTACACTCTGGACGGGTGGGTTTACGACGAGGCCCAGGATGCATGGACCACGGTTGCCGCGCCCAGGTTTCTCGCCCCCGGGAGCTATACCACCATCGTTAGGGGCGCAGGCGACTCGACCGGCGTCGCCCTGGTCGAAGCCTACGCCTTGCCCTAACGAGCGCGTAAACACTCGGGCGCGCGGGTTGTGCCCGGGTGAGGGAGCGTTACTTTAGCGCCATGCGCGATGGTTCTGCCGATCTTGATTTGAGTGAGCGAATGACTCGATTGCCTAACCGACTCGATGGCTCCCACTTGGAGGCGCTCAACGTCGCTTTTCTCCAAATTCTCGAAGCCGTCGGGGAAGATCCGCAACGGCAAGGTCTGGCGAAAACTCCGGGCCGGGCCGCCCGTTCCTTCGAATTTCTCACCCAGGGCTATCGGCAGACGGTCGAAGAAGTGGTGAACGACGCCATCTTTGATTCCGACGCGAGCGAGATCGTGATGGTGAAAGACATCGAGCTTTACTCGATGTGCGAGCATCATCTTCTCCCTTTCATCGGCAAAGCGCATGTCGCTTACATTCCGGACGGCAAAGTGATCGGGCTCTCCAAAGTCGCGCGCATCGTCGACGTCTTTGCCCGCCGCCTCCAAATCCAGGAACAGCTCACCACCCAGATCGCGGACGCGCTCATGCAGGCGCTGCATCCCTTAGGCGTGGCGGTCGTGATCGAGGCCAAGCATCTCTGCATGATGATGCGCGGGGTGGAAAAGCAGAACTCGATCATGACGACCTCGTGTCTCCTGGGCGTCTTCAAGGAGGATGCACGCACCCGCACCGAGTTCCTCGCCCTCCTCAAATGAGGGTGCGCGAGAAAGCCGCTGTAGCCGGGGACGCTGTCCCCGGCCGGGCTAAAACATCTGAAGGGATTAGCGCTTCTTCTCGTCGACCGGGGACAGCGT
>JACCZO010000003.1 GCA_013695925.1 Chthoniobacterales bacterium | reverse complement strand
AACTGGGACAAGACGATCGGCGAGATCATCGCTGACGCCATGGACAAGGTCGGCAAGGACGGCACCATCACGGTGGAAGAAGCCAAGTCGATCGAAACCAGCCTCGACGTCGTCGAAGGCATGCAGTTCGACAAGGGCTATCTCTCTCCTTACTTCGTCACCAATGCCGAAGCGATGGAAGTGGTCCTCGACAACCCTTACATCCTCATTCACGAGAAGAAAATCTCGAGCTTGAAGGACATGCTCCCGCTGCTTGAGAAAGTCGCGAAAGCCGGTCGTCCGCTTCTTATCATTGCGGAAGACGTCGAAGGCGAAGCCCTCGCGACCCTGGTCGTGAACAAGCTCCGCGGAACGCTGCAAGTCGCGGCCGTCAAAGCCCCGGGCTTCGGCGATCGTCGCAAGGCGATGCTGGAAGACCTCGCCGTCCTCACCGGCGGCCAGTGCATCACCGAAGACCTCGGCATTAAACTCGAGAACGTTAAACTCGAGGACTTAGGGCGTACCAAGCGCGTCACGATTGACAAGGAGAACACCACCATTGTGGAAGGCGAAGGCAAGCAGGTCGACATCAAGGGCCGCGTCAACCAGATTCGCCGTCAAATCGAAGAGACCACCTCCGATTACGATCAGGAGAAGCTCCAGGAGCGTCTCGCGAAACTCGCCGGTGGCGTGGCCGTCATCAACGTCGGCGCCGCGACTGAGACTGAGATGAAGGAAAAGAAAGCGCGCGTCGAAGACGCGTTGCACGCGACTCGCGCCGCGGTCGAAGAAGGCATCGTCCCTGGTGGCGGCGTCGCACTCATCCGCGCTCAGAAAGCGCTCGACGGCCTCAAGCTCGAAGGCGACGAAGCGGTTGGCGTGGCGATCATCCGCCGCGCGATCGAAGAGCCTCTCCGCACCCTCGCCGATAACGCGGGCCAGGAAGGCGCCCTCATCGTGCAGGAAGTGAAGAAGCGCAAAGGCAACGAAGGCTACAACGTCGCGACCGATAAATACGAAGACCTCGTTAAGGCGGGCGTCGTCGATCCGACCAAGGTGACTCGGAGCGCGTTGCAGAACGCTGCTTCGATCTCCGGCCTCCTCCTCACCACCGAAGCCATCATCACCGAATCTCCTGAGAAGGACAAGGGTGGCGCCGGCGGCGGTATGCCGGGCGGCGGCATGGGTGGAATGGGCGGCATGGGCGGGATGGACTATTAACCCCGAAGCAATTCGGGGCTAAGTCCCGCGCTCAAACGCTAACTTAAGCAATCAACCGCAGCCGGGTTCCGAAAGGAGCCCGGCTGTTTTGCTTTCACGAATGACTCTAAGAGTCAAATGTCGCATCGGACGTACGGTGATCGGTCCCGCTGTTCTTGCCAAGTGACGCGACGTTGACTCGCGGATTTTACTTCTCGTACGGAGCCGGGTAAAGAAACACGGGCGCGGTAAAGAGCGGGAACTCGCGCTTTTTTCGGGGGGCAGGCCCGACGTCCGGAAATATTCGCGAATGAGCGGCGGGCGCAGATGCTATAGCAGACGCCTTTCGCGGCGGTTTTGGGATGTTCCGATAGCCGGGTGCCGATCGAGTAAGTTTACGATCAGGGCTGGCGCGACATCTTTGCCGTGCGCGTGGCAGGGCAGATCATGGACCCGGGCACGGCGGGCAGCATCGAGTACGCGGTGAAACATCTGAAAAACAAGTGGCGGTGGTGTGGTGATGGGCCCTGAAGGCTGCGGCGCGGTCAAAGCCGCGATGCTGCCGGCGGCGGCCCAGGATGCGGAGCCCGAAAACGTGCGGTTTCTGATCAATCAGATTTCCCCGACCTAAATGAGGGCGCGATGGTCCTTCTGCCTGGCTTAGAACGACAGACCCCACAAAGAAGGCATATCCGTTTTAGGAAAACGGGTCATTAATTCGTCAGGTCGTGCGTGCTCTGCCGGGAGTGGCGCGCTAACTTTCGACGGTCATGCAGGCTCCGCCTTCCAGGGATTCCATGGTCCGCGACTGGCTGTCGGTTGTGGCTTGGACGCTTTTTATTTACTTCACGATCCCGCTGGCGCGCTCGCTGCAGCAGTGGGTGACAGAGCATTGGACGCGGGCCGCGTTTTCCTGGGCGGTGTATGCATCCATCGCTATCGGCGTGCTGGCGGCGATTCACCAGTTCCGCCGGCGCGCCGTGCCGGTGGCGCGCCGTCAATGGATGGTGCTCGGCGTGCTGGCCGCTATCTTCGCCTGGGGGACGTGGCATTTGCGCGGAAATGCCGAGGAGGCGATTCATCTGCCGCAATACGGCGTCCTTTCGCTCTTGCTCTATCGCGCCTTCAGCCGCCGCTATGGCGACCGCGGCGCCTACGCCTGCGCCGCGCTCCTGGGAACTTTTCTCGGTATCTTCGATGAGGTCATCCAGTGGGCTGTGCCGCGCCGCTTTTTTGAATTCAGCGACATCCAGATCAATGTCCTGTCGGTCCTGCTCATCCAGGCCGGTCTTGCGGCGGGTCTGGCGACGCGCTGCCGGGCGGTCCCCGCGAGCCTGCCTTCCGCGCGCGTGGCCTGGGGCCTTGCCACCGTGGTCGTGCTGGTCCTGCTCGGCTGTTTCTCAAACACGCCTCATGTCTGGCGCCCGCTGCAATCGTCCTGGCCGAACCTCTTTGTCTTCGGCGAGGCGATGGTTCAATACGGTCACCGCATCGACGACCCGGAGGTCGGTTGGTTCAAATCGCGTCTGACGGCGGAGCAGTTGCGGGAGACAGACCGGTCGCGGGCGCAGGAGGCGGGGGAAATCCTCAGGCGCTTGGGGCACGATGCCTGTTATGATGCATTCCTGGCGCAATACTCCCCCACGCGGGATCCGTTCCTGCACGAGTTGCGCGTGCGCCTGTTCCGCCGCGACCGCTATTCGAATCTCGCGCGCGTGGAACACGGCGACCCCGCCAAGCACAAGGAATTGCTCAGCATTTCCTTCACCGAACAGCGCCTGCTCGAAAATTGGTATCCGCACACCTTGGGCGCGGCGGCCATGGACTGGCCGGCCGACCTGCGCGCACGCGCGGAAGCGGGCGCAAGCGGCAAGCCGCGAGAGAGCCGGGTGAGCCGGGAGCTGATTACGGTCTTCAACAAGCGGCAGGCGCAAATGGGTTTAGGAGCGCTGCTCGTTGTCGTCGTGCTCGCGGCGGCGTATGATCTTCACCGTCGCGGGAGAAACTGGGCATGATGAATCGACGACGCTTCCTTGCCGCCTCCGGGGCCACCGCCCTTTCGCTGGGCTGGCCAAAACAAGCCTGCTGGGGAGCACCCGGCGGACCCCGGGAATCGATGCGCCTCCTGTTCTTCACCGACATTCACGCGCGCGTCGAATGGGACGCACCGAAAGCGATGGCCAGGGCCGCGAAGCAGATGAACGAAGAGCGTGCCGACCTGGCCTTGTGCGGCGGCGACTGCATCACGGACGGCTTCCAATCCTCACGCGCCGCGGTCGCACATCGCTGGGAGGTCTACCGCAAACACCTGCGCGACGATCTCTCGCCGCGCCTGCTCACGGCCATTGGCAACCACGATCTTGTCGGCGCGGTGCCGGAGGACGGCAGCGAACCGGAGCCCGACCCGCGCGCCGCATTTCGCGACGAACTCGACATCCCGCGCACGTTTTTCTCCTCCGAGGCCGGCGGCTATCACATCATCGTGCTCGACAGCGTGGAGGTCAGAGGCGACGCCCTGAAATACCGCGGCTATATCGGCGAAGCGCAGCTCGCGTGGTTGCGCGACGAGCTTGCGCGCGTCGGCCCCGATAAGCCAATCATACTCATCACGCACGTGCCGCTGCTCACCAGCTTCTTCCAGGCGACAGAAGGCCACGAAAAAGTCGCGCCGCCCAACCGCGTCGTCGTCAATAACCGCGAAGTGCTCGACTGCTTCGCGAAACACCGGCTGCACCTGGTCCTGCAAGGTCACCTCCACGTGAACGAAATGCTGCGCTGGCGCGGCACGACGTTCATCACCGGCGGCGCGGTCTGCGGCAAGTGGTGGCGCGGTTCCTGGCATGGCACCGACGCCGGGTTTGGGGTCTTGACCCTGCGGCCCGACCGCGTGAATTGGGAATACAAGGAAATCGGCTGGCTCCCGCGGCGTGCGTGATTGGTTCGCGATCGGCAAGCCGCTTTTCGGGACGATCATTTCAACCGCAAAGGTTGAACCGGCACGGGTTTCGGAGCGCGGACATCGCGCTGAATTTGCGAGCGCTGATTACTAAGGCGCAAGCAGGCCGACATACCAACCGAGCAAATCGTCGCCGAAGAACATCCAGATCAGCGCGCCGAGGGCCAGATAGGGGCCGAAAGGGATTTTGCCGGACCATTCGCGCTTGCCGAGGATCATGCTGGTGAGGCCAACGAGGGAGCCGAGGAGCGAGCCGGCGAAGATGGCGCACAAGACCGCCTGCCAGCCGAGAAAGGCGCCAATGGCCGCGAGAAATTTCAGGTCGCCGCGGCCCATCGCTTCGCGCGGAATTTGAAGCTCGCGCACGACGCCGGAGATACGATCGACCTGATCGAGTGGAAAGGATTCGTCCCCGATCGTGAGGTGATTGTAGTGAAATTCCAAGGTCACATTCTCGAAGCGCCGCGCGTCGACCTGCACTTCGCTGCAATGCAGGAGCATCAGGTCGCTCTCGCGCGCGAAATGGTCGCTCCACATTCCGCGCTCTTTGCCGACGACGAACTCTGCGTCGTCACCCTGGCGCACCCAGCTAAAAGGAGTCGGCACCTCGAGCCGGATTCGTCGTTTCCCGAAAGCCTTCTTGCCTCCTTCGAGCACCAGCCAGAGCAAGGCATAACCCAGCGCGGCCGCGCCTAACGACCAGGCCCCGGCCCGGAGCCGCGAAACCTCGCCCATCAGGGCGGGCAGAGCGAGGCTGGCGAGGACTCCGGCGATGGTGCCGCCGATCGTGATTTCATCCGGGATAATGAAATGCTCAAAATCGATGAAGGTGGCGGCGACGAGAAGCGAAACGAAGACCCAGTAAACGAGCGCGATTTGCCACGGGAAAACCAGCCAGAGCGCGAGAAAGAGGAGCCCGGTCAGGAGCTCGACCGCGAAATAGCGAAAGGCTATTTTGCTCCCGCAACTGGCGCATTTCCCGCGCAGGGCGAGCCAGCTAAAAAGAGGCACGTTCTGGTGCCAGGGGATCGGAGCTTTGCAGGCCGGACAAAACGATCGGCGCGGCTGGTTAACCGAAAGATCGCGCGGCAACCGGTAGATGCAGACGTTCAGGAAAGAGCCAACCGCCGCGCCCAGAAGAAAGGCGAAGACGCGGAAAACCAGTTCGTAAGCCGTCAGCGTGTCCACTCGTTAGGCCGAAGCGCTGCGGGCTGCCTTGCGCTGCATGAACCACGCGATCCAGATGCAGCTCTCGTAAAGGAGGCACATCGGCAGGCTCATGGCGATGAGGGTGAGAACATCGGGCGTGGGGGAGATAATGGTGGCGAGAATGAAGATGAGCACGATGGCGTAGGGCCGGGTGCGGGCCATGAATTCGTAGGTGAGCAGGCCAAATTTCACCAGCGCCAGGACCACGACCGGGAGCTCAAAGGCAAGCCCAAAACCGAGAACGAAGCGAGTCACGAAGGAATAATATTGCTGCACCGTCCACATCGGCTCCCAGCCTAACGACTGCGTGTCGTGGAAGAAAAAGAGAATCGTCTTCGGAAGGAGCCAGTAATAGCAGGTAGCCACCCCGACAAGGAAGAGGGCGAAGCTAACGAAGATGGCGGGAAAGAGGAAACGTTTCTCGACCGCGGTCAGGGCGGGAAGGACAAACTGGGCGAGGAAATAAAGGAGAAGAGGAAAGGAAAGGACGATCCCGGCATAGAAGGCGAGGTGAAAGGAGATCGTGATCGAATCGGTGATGCCGAGCGCGCGCAAGGTGCCAACCGGGTTGCCGACTTCGTTCAACGGACGCTGCAGGATGAGAACGAGCTTTTGCCGGAAGGCGAAGCAGAGAAACATCGCGACGATCAGGACTCCGGCCATTTTCACGATCGTCCAGCGGAGGTCTTCGAGATGCTCGAGAAACGGTTTCGAGGTCTCGCTCTCCGGCGGGTCTCGGAAAGAAAAAATGTCGCGCAGGCCCATCGCTCAGGGAAAAATTTCTCCAGTCGCGACGAGGCGGGCCCAGGTGCTGAGGGTATTGGAATCGCGGATTTCGCCCTTGGCGATCATTTGGCGCACGACATCGGCGGCAAACTCGCGGCAGTCAACAATCGCCTCGGTTGCATCGTGTGCCGCCCCGGCCGCAGACTTGCGCACCGGCCTGGCAAGAAAGAGGTAGCAATGTTCATCCGTCATCCCGGGCGAAGAAAAGAAATGGCCTAACGGAACCAGCTCGGCCCCCGGCTCCAGCTCGTAGCCGGTCTCCTCGCGCAGCTCGCGCCGGGCGACTTCGCGCACGGCGTCTTCATCCGGTTCGAGGGATTCATCGATCTGACCAGCCGGCATCGCCCAGATGGCAGCCCGGATCGGGATGCGCTCCTCGCGGATCAGAACGAAACGTCCCTCGGCCGTCAGCGGCGCGATCACGACCGCGGGTTTGCGATGGACGACCGACCATTTGCGCGGCTCGGGTGAGGTCGGGGTGCGCACTTCGTCGGTCGCGACGCTCAGGTGCGGGGTTTGGAAATGCATTTCACTACCCACGGTCTCCCAGCCATCACCGTCGTGCACGAGGTTGGTTTTTTGCACGCGGGGAAGTTATGGATGGCGTCGCGAAAAGCGAATCGTTAACGCGCCGACCTCTGGGCCGCCCGGGCCGGTGTGGGGCGATCAGAGCGAGCGACATTTCCTCCAGCCCTTCGCAGAGCGAAGCGTCTACAACTTGCGCGTGATCCGCACGGCCACGAAGCGCGTCTCGATCAGGATGAATTTGCGCAGCTCCAGATCGATTCGCGCCAGACCGAAGCGGCGCAGGAGATGCGCGGCCATTTCATCGGCGAGGGTTTCGATCAATTTATCCTGGCGTCCGGCAACGAAGCGCCGCGCTTCCTCACAGACCGCCGCGTAATCGGTCGTGCGCGCGAGGTCGTCGCCGAGCTCGGCAAAGGAGCGTGCCAGTCGCAGGGTAAGCGAAACCGTCAGACGCTGCGGCCGCGCGCGTTCTTCATCAGGAACGCCAACGCGCGCCAACAACTCTAGTTCCTCGATCCGGATTTCGTCGTGAGCCATCTGCGTGCAAAGATGAGGCAATCAGCGCGCCGGGAAAACCGAAAACGATGCCGCAAAATGCCAGCCCAGGTTTCCGGGAAACAATTTCCACTTTTTTCGAGACTTCGGCCGCCAGTTTCCCTAGTCTCTTGTGAGAGAACTCCCTCCTGTGAATTGAATCAACCACTCATGTAACAATCCCAATCTCCAACCCCATGAAAAATCCCCGAAGAATCGTCAGGCTTGGCGTCGCTCTTTCACTCCTCCTCACCACCCCCGCTCCCGCACAAATCCTCACCCACGGCCCGGTGGTGGGCGGTGTCACCGCCACGGAAGCGAAGGTCTTTGTGCGGACCGATCTAGCCGCCAACGTCGCTCTTCGCTACAGCACCGATCCCGATTTGGTCGGCGCGGTCGATACGCCCGCCGTCGCCACAGCGACAGAAAGTGATTTCACTGCCACCATCCCGCTGACTGGCCTGAGCGCGGAGACAAACTATTACCTCAATGTCCTGGTCAACGGCGTGCCGCAGTTCACAGCACAACCGTTTCCCTTCTTCACCACCTTTGCGCCAGCCGGCACGGAGCGCGACTTCCAATTTGTCGTCCTGGCCGATTTCGTGCCGGTTGCAAAATTGACCGCCGACGTCCAGACGTTCGCGAGCGCCTCGGCCAACCTGCCGGTCTTTGCCTTTATCGGAGGTGATTTTGACCACAGCAACCCACAAACGCTCACCGCCAAAAGGCAGATGCTGAAAAGCCTCTACGCTCCCACCACGCGTTTCATGAGCGGTTTCGTACCGCTTATCCTCCGCCGAATGGCCATCGTGCGGCAATGGGATGATCACGATTCGGGCTTGAATAACCTGGACAAAAATTACCCCGATTGGAACCTGACTCAGCAAGCCTTTCAAGAGTACACGCCCACCTATCCGCTGCCTGCGATCTCGCCCGGGATCTGGCAGAAGTTTGATTATGCCCAGGCCGAATTTTTTGTCCTCGATTGCCGCAGCCAGCGAGATAACTGGCTCGATCCGGAGGGTCCAAACAAGAGCATGCTCGATGGCAACAACCTCGGAGCACCCGGCGAACTGGAATGGCTCAAGAATGGCCTGCTCACCTCCACCGCCGTCTGGAAAGTCATCTTCACTTCGGTTGTGACCAACCCGACGACCAAACAAAACGACGGCTGGGGCGCATACCCAACGGAGTGGAACGCGCTGCGCACTTTTATCACTACAAACAACATCAAGAACGTCGTCTTTATCGCCGGAGATCTACACTTGGGCGCGATCGATAACGGGACGCAGGCCGGGTTTCCCGAAATGTGCGTCGCCGGCGCTAACCAGACCAGAGCCGGTTTCTGTGCGACCGCCGCGAGCGGGACCTGGAGCGAAGGATATTACGACGATACCTGCGCCGGCTATGGCTTGGTCTCGATCCTGCAAAACCCGGACCGTCTCGTCCTGCAGGTCGCCGACCAGAACGGCGTGATTCGCGTCGCCTACACCGTGGTGGCGGAATTCCCCATACCAACGCCAACGC
>JACCZO010000489.1 GCA_013695925.1 Chthoniobacterales bacterium | reverse complement strand
GTCTTGCGTGACTATTCCATTCTGGCAGCGCCGGCGGGATGGAAAATTTCAGTCCTTCTAAAAGCATGACGAAGTCAATCGCCTCCGGGCCACGATTGTTAGGCGTGCTCCTCTTTGTCCTTCTTTTCAGCCACTCCGCCGTGGCGCGGCTTAGCGAGACCGAGGCGGAAGTCCAGGCGCGTTATGGGTACCCAGTGTTCATTCTCCCCTCCCCGGTCGAGGCTAGCCTGACGAAATGTTATCTCGCCGGCGGCTATTCCATCGCCGTTACCTACATGAAGGGTCGAAGCGTGCGCGAGACCTTCGCCAAAGCCGACAAATCGAAGCTGACCGAGAAAGACATTCTGAGTTTGCTCCAGGGAAATACCGGCGGGGCGGTCTGGATTCAGCAGGATTTGGCCGGTCAGAAAAATGTCCCCAACGGCCTGCTCGGCTGGCGGACGATTGACGACCAGCCGCGCGTCGCCCTCTATGATGAGCGAACCCAGGCCTTTTTTGTCACCACCCAGCGCTTCATTAATCAAACCAACACCGCCAACCGCAGAAAAGCGGCGAAAGCCAGTCGGGGCGCGGTCGCCAGCCGCGACGAGGAACGCTTACTGAGGAGCTTCCTAAACGGAAATTCGCTCCTCGGAGCAGGCCGGGATTTGCCCACCTCCAGCCCCGCGCGAAACGGCGCCCCAAGCAAATAGGAGATTCGCAGGCACTGTCCCCGGCGGGAATCGAACCCACATTTAAGGTTTAGGAAACCCTCGTTCTATCCGTTGAACTACGGGGACAATCTATTGGATATCAATCACTGAACTGTGTTGTAATACAATCGAACATTGTTGTTGCTAGTTAGGGGCCACTTAAGCATCTTTGGCGCATGAAACGCCAATTCGGTTGCGGCGCCGGCAACGACGGCTTCCGTTGCGAATCGTAGAGGAGCGGCGACATGTGACGGTGCGGTTCAAAGTAGCGGGCTACTACGTCGGCGGCAAGCGTGCTCGGAAATACTTCCTCAAGCGGGAACACGCCGAGACGTTCATCGAAGGGGAGCAGATCAGACGGGAAAATCTCGGCAACCGCGCCCATCTACAAATCCACGCATATTCTCTGAATTGACTGGCGTGCGGCTCCAAAGACGATTGTCCAATCTTTCGAACGTTGGTTGGGGGAGGAAAGAAAACGTCTTCTAAAGGCCCCGCCACCATGCAAACCCGTGGCGGGCAGAAAGCGGACGCGCCCTCTGAGCAGCTTGGCAGCCGTTCGATTGGTCGATGAGTTTGGATGATCGGAACAGGACAATCCGTTCGCCATCCTCCATCCCGGCACCCGCCATCAGCGACTTAAGGAGTTGGTGCCTGCAGCTTTCAGATTAAGTGGCGCCATGCCTAGCAGAACCGACTACCCGATCCGCGGAACATTGGCGAAATGTTCGGCTGTCAGCGTTCTTTCGCCACGCCACGTATAGGCGACGAGTCGCCACCCAGGCTTGGCAACACCGAAGTCGACGCACGCTGCATTAGCGCTGAGAGGCGCCGGCGCATCGGCGGGTAGCCAATAGTGTCCAAAAATGACTGGCTCTTCGCCATTCGCGTACCCAGGCCAGCGCTTTAGATCCTCAACAGGAATGATGTCGCTAGGCATATTTCCTTCGCCGGGGACGGCTAGTTCGTCATATCTGAATCGGTTGCCGCCAGACCGCGGTTTCCACCAGGCAAGCCGCATTTCGGTTCGCTCAAACCCTTCACTGTCCGGCGCGCTAAAAGTGAGCGGCAGCGGGATTTCCGGACCTTTCAGGAGCTTATCGATCGCTTCAAATTCCTTGGAGCCTTTCGTAGCGGACCTGTGCAGGAACTCGGTATCGTTCAATGAACGCTCACGAACGAACTCTGCAAATTCACTATCCCAGGATGCGTGCACCACGCGCAGTCCATTTAGTTCGAGGAAGAAGGGCAATCCCTTGAACCAGTCCAAGTACATTCGCCATTCTCCGGGATGAGGGAAGGCCAGCTGCTTTATCGTCTGCTGATGCTGCTTCGTGTTTTTGCCATCGCCCACCGTATGCGAACGCAAGAAATCGCCCTTTCCATCTTCGGTGTGATAGCAAATTGCGTTGTATTCGTGATTGCCAAGAACAGTGCGGGCCGCCCCGTGCATTACCATTGTTCGAACAATGGCGAGGGTCTCTCTGATCTTTGGTCCGCGGTCAATGAAATCACCGATGAAAATGGCCTGGTGACCAGGTTGGAAATATTTGCCGCCCTCGTAGCGGTAGCCCAGCTTTGCAAGCAGAAGAGATAGTTCGTCGGCGTGACCGTGAATATCACCGATAATGTCGTAAACCATGTTGTTAAAGCATGTTTGAAACCGCGTTGCGCAACGATCACGAACGCCTCAAACGTCTTGGAAGCCCGCTCGAACGAATTGATGGCCGTGGGATGTCTTGGGAAAACTTCAGCAAGGGCTGCCTGATGATGTTGGCCGTTTGACGCGCGGTTAAATGTCTGCGCCTGTCTAGCTCAAAGGCTACGTCGCGGATGGCGTCCCAATGCCGATCGACGAGGGCTCGCACCTCAATACCCTTCTCTTCGATCAGCAGCCGCGCAGCTACCTTATTCCTGTTTGTCAACACCAGCGCGCAGCGGCAGGTAACTCTGCGATCGCGCCCCGTGCCCAAATGTCCACGTCCCGGAGCAATTTTGGCGGCGGCGCCCTCCCCGGCAAGGCTGACTACGATTCGCTTCGAGAGGTAGTCGGCACCCGCCGCGCGGTGACGGCATCGGCCCAGGCTGTGGCGCTTCGGTTCGATCGAGACCTCTTCGACACGAAGGCCAACACTCCAGGCGGCTACGGCATGCCCCGCTTCGTGGAAAGGAAGGACCCGAAAGGCGTCTATTATGTCGTCCAGATTACTTTGTGATGTTTCGGTGCAGCCCATGGCCACGCGTTGTAGTGATTTCAGAAAGACCACTTGAGCCATTGGAATTGATTGATGACTGGCACGCCTTGGGCGCGACAGACACGCATCGTGTGACCTGTGCCGCGGCGGTCGGGGTCGGCGGCGTGAACGTAGAAAATACCAGCGGTTGGCCGGGGCATCGTGTCGGTGCCAGTCACCTTGAGCGTGTCGCGGAGAAGCAGTTGGGCGGTGGCGCGTTGCCGGGGATGAGTTTTACACTCACGGTAATTGACGGCAACGCGCTGATAGTGCGGTGAGGCCTTCAAAGTGGCGTCCACGAGCTCCTGGACTCGCTCCGAAGAAATGTCGTCGATGGCTGTCGTTGCTGACTCGGTGGGACGTTGCTTGTTGCGGTGGGTGGAGTAAGGCAAAACGAACTCAATCCGTGTAGCGTCGACACTCGCGACTCCTGTCGCGAAAGCCTCATCGCAGCCTTTGGCGTTGCCCGTGCGAAAGCGCGCGTGCGGGAAAGTGCGCGCAAGGTGAGCGGCGAGCGAGGTGAGAAAGGGTGCCTGTCCAGTGGATAGCTCGCGCGTACCCTCAAGGAGCACGACAGGAGAACTCGCGTCCGAAAGCAGGTCAGCAAATGCGTCGTAGTTCATAAAGAACGGCTGTCATAGCCTAAACGATAACAAGATGACCCGTGGCAAAGGGAACGCGCATAATGCTGAGTATTTCATGAGGTAGCATCGATTGGTTAGGCGCTCCTGCGTCCATCACGTTTAGCGATTAGAAGTCGGTGAGCTGATAAATACTTGCGCAGTCTGGCAATTGATCGGTCGTCAATCTGCTGTAAGCGTCGAATGTCCGAGTTGTCTTCGAGGTCGGCAATCTTGACTTCGATAGCAATTGGATCGGTCAAGCCCTTCTTCTCTTGTTGGAGCCGAAGGCCGTACGAATCACGCTTCCCGCCGCCACCCTCAAGACGGAAGCCGAACTTGACGCCTGGTTAGCGCAGGCGCGCGCTGTGGTGGCGGAGAAACTTAGGGACGGACCGGTCATCCTGTGACCCAACTTCGGCCTTGATATCCATCATACAATGTATGACACTACGGAAATCACTTTTGTCGAGCATCCCGGCTTCACGACGGACCTCGCCGCGCTGACTACAGATGAAACATATCGTCTATTCCAAACAGAACTCGCCGAGCGCGCGGGAAACTGGCCCGTCATCCGTGGCACTGGCGGGCTACGCAAAGCTCGGATGCGTTTGCCGGGTCGCGGCAAGAGCGGGAGCGCGCGCATCCTCTATCTTTGGCTGCAGAAACGCCGCACGCTTTTTCTCTACATGATCTATACCAAGGGCGATATCGAGAGCGTCCCGACCGAACAACTGAAAACCATCCGCAATGAAATCCAGCGCCTCAAAAAAGCCTTCGGCGAAGAAAGTTGAACGCCGTCAGGAAGTCACTTTCGACGCCAATGTTCTCATCGCGCGCTTGCGCGAGCACGCCGAGACAGTCGAAGGGAAACGCAAGCTAACGATGCGTACGACGACGTTTCGTCTGGCCAACCCCGCTCCGGTCTTGCGATCACGTGACATCTGCGCGATCCGAATCAAGCTCGGCGTTAGCCAACCGGTTTTCGCCTCAATTCTGAATGTCCCTGTGGCCACCGCGCGTAGCTGGGAACAGGGCACTCGTTCTCCTTCGGGGGCGGCTCTTCGGCTGCTGGAGCTTGTTCGTCGACAGCCGAAAGTTGTGGTGAGCGAAGTTGCACCCTCGTTGGCCAAGGCGGTCGCCGCGTAGCTCGGTTGAGGCGGACAGACTATTTTTTGCGATGGCTGCGCTTCCCGCCCCACTTCGCCGCCAACTCGAACGTGCCGTGGTCGAGGCGCGCAGAGCGAGTGAAACCGGCGTGGGCAAAGCGTTGCGGGCGCTTGGCGTCGATCAAGCGAAGCCACCGGCGCATCTCACGACCGCGCAGCGCGAATTGCACGGGAAGCTCCGCGCGCAGGCGAAGCTGCTCGCCGATACGGACGCGCTGAAGCATCTGACCGAGAAGGTCGCCTACGACCAATGGGATGGCGCTGTGTCCAAACCACCATTGGGCCATGGATGGCTACTTGATTGCTCCTTGTCCCGACGCAAGACGGCGTGCTGGAACGTGGCGAGTGAATCAGCAAAAGCTGGACGATCGCATCGAGGGGCAGCGTGATCTGGTCGCGCTGGCAGGCAGGCCGGTGATCCCACCACGGGAAAGGAAGTTCTACCCTGCGGACGAGAGCCTGCGCTGGCGCGAGAGAAGGCTCGCGAGAGCAGCTTGAGGCTCCTTAATGCAGCCGATCGGGCGGTGCGACGGAGAAAAGATTGTTTCGCTGCCTATCGAAACTCCGGCGACTTTCGCCGCAACCGGTGCGCACCGACAATTAGCGCTTTTCGGCCAATAATGAGCAGGTTATTGTAGATGTTCTTTTGCGAAACAATTGCAATCGAACGGTTTTAACAGGTTACCAATTTACGTCCACGCTCCAGAAGACACGCGATGCTGACCGGATTTGTTTCGCAGGATTCGAAAGAAGTCGCTTGCGGTGATGGAACTCCAATTCGTCTTTATGGAGCGTTAGAAGACGCAAATCCTCTGTGTGCCTAACAGGTCGTATCTCCGGCTGTTAATCTATACTATCGTGGTCGCGTCTCTATACAGCTTTAGTTTCACGGCTGCTTCACTCCGACCAGAGCTTGTCGGGACAATGTCCGAATATTTTTTTTGTTTTAAATCCTGGGAAAACGCCAGGCGCGAAGTGCTTTCTGCGAATGCTCTTCAGGCTCGGTCGCCTGCGAGCTCAATCCGAATGGAACGAGAACTTCGACAGCGTCTGCAAATGCTGACTCCCAAGCAGCTCCAGTTGCTGCAGAACTCCACGATTGACGTTCGCACGTGTCTCGCTTGGCTCGCTGCCGTGAAACGTTCCGCATTCCTGATGGAGTTTGCCGCCGAGGTCATGCGTGCCAAGTTGGAACTCCACGACACGGTGCTCCGGGCGTCTGATTACGAGCGCTTCATTAACGAAAAAGCGCCGCATCATCCCGAGCTAGTCCAGTTGACGCCCTCCTCTTCCACGAAGATTCGCCGCGTAATGCTGCTCATGCTTCGAGAAGTTAGACTGCTCGCTTCAGGTCCTGATCTTGGGAAAATTCAACGCCTTGTAATGCCGCCCGCGGTGGAAAAAGTCATCCGTAACGATGACCCGACGTGGCTCGCCGCATTCCTTCTTCCCTTTTCTGAAATCAAAACCGGAAGGCCAAACTACGCATGAATCCCGACCCGGAGCGCCTTTTCAAGATATTCTGCAACGAGCGATTTCTATCAATGCAAGGACTCTCCGGAGAGGAAGCCATTTTCATCCAGACCTACGATGTGGCCCACGAGGACCTGGTTTGTGCCACGATCAGGTCTTTGGCGGCTCGACTTCGAAATTCCGGCATCAATGTTGGCGAGGTGGACCTCTTCAGCCTCGTCTTGGAAGAGATGAAGGACGGCGGCGTGTTGGAAGATTTCCTCCGGGAGGAGACATCCTATCACCCCGCAGACCGGGTCGAGACGCTCAAGAATTACGCTGATTCCAAACAGCGCATAGCGCCCAGATTGCTCAAAATGATGGCGGAATCAGGGGCCCGCGTAACGTTTCTTTCCGGCGCCGGTCACGTCTATCCGTTTTTCCGAGCGCACACGCTCTTAGATTGCACCCAACAAGCGGAATTCAAGCACCCCGTGGTGCTCTTCTTTCCAGGCGACTACATCCAGATCCCCGGAAAGGGCTCTCAGCTTCAACTTTTCAAAACGACTCCCAGCGACGGATATTACCGGGCTCGAAATCTGGACCATTACCGACTCTAACAATGAAGTTACAAGACCTGTTTCTAAAGCCCGTAGACCGCCCTATCGAGGGTGTGATCAAAGCTGATGACCAGCGCCACCTTCTGACCGAGGTCGAGGAGTTTGTCATCACTCGGGAAGTCGGAAAAGGTCTCGACGAATTTGTCGAACGCTACCTGAATGAAACGAATGCAAACGGTGTTTGGATTTCTGGCTTCTTCGGTTCAGGTAAATCTCACCTCTTAAAAATTCTGTCCCTGATCCTGGACAACCGTCCGCTTGCGGACGGTAAGCATCCATCGGACATCATCTTCCCGAAAATCGAAGATGAAATTCTGCGCGGTAATCTCGCGAAAGCCGCTCGGATTCCTGCCCGTAGCATTCTGTTCAACATCGACCAGAAAGCCGACCACATTGGCGGCGATACCAAAGCCCCAATTCTCGAAGTATTCGTAAAGGTGCTCAATGAAATGAGGGGCTACCATGGCAAACAGGGCCACGTCGCCAAGTTTGAACACGATCTCGATCGTTCCGGGCAGTTGGCGGCGTTCAAGGCAACCTACCTGGAACTCAACGGACGGGAATGGGAGCAAGACCGGGATGCGCTGGCCACCGTGCGCAAGAAAGCCTTTGTGACCGCCTATGTGGGCCATTTCAAGGTGCCGGAGGAGGAGGCCTACAGCGTGCTCGCGCAGTTGCGGGAAGACTACCGTCTCGACATACAAACCTTCGCGGAGCAGGTCAAAGAATTCATTGATCAGCAGGGCAAGGATTTCCGGCTCAATTTCTTTGTCGACGAAGTCGGACAGTTCATCGGCCAAAACTCGAAACTCATGCTCAATCTCCAAACTGTAGCGGAGACGCTCGCGACGGTCTGCGATGGGCGTGCATGGGTCTTTGTCACCTCGCAGGCGGACCTGCACGGCATTCTCGGGGACATCCAGAAAACGCAGTCCGATGAGTTCTCCAAAATCGAGGCTCGGTTCAAAACCCGCGTGAACCTCACCGCTGCCGACGTCTTGGAAGTCATCGGCAAACGTCTACTGGCTAAGTCGGAGCCGGAGCCTGAGGTGCTAACCTCCATCTACGATTCGGAGAAGGAGAACCTCGCCACTCTTTTTCGATTCGGCGATGAGTCCCTCGATTACAAACCATGGCGCGGCAGCGACGAGTTTTGCGAACTCTATCCGTTCGTTCCGTTCCAATTTCACCTCTTCCAAAGGTGCGTTGAGCAGCTTTCCAAACACGAAATCTTCGCGGGCAGGCACACCTCCGTCGGGCAACGCTCGCTGCTGGCCGTCTTTCAGGAAGTGCTCAAGCAGATGCGCTCCGATCAGGTGGGCGAACTTGCGACCTTCGATCGCCTTTACGAGGGAATCTCGTCAGCGTTGCGTCCCGATAAGGTGACGCCAATCGTGCAGGCACCCGCGAACATTCACGATCCCTTCGCCATTCGTGTCCTGAAAGCGCTCTTCCTCCTTAAATGGGAGAAAGGTTTCAAAGCCACGCCGCGCAACGTCGCGATTCTGCTCATTGATCGTCCGTCTATCGACATTGCTGCCCACGAGAAGGCAGTCAAAACGGCGCTCGATCTCCTTGCCGGGCAATCCTACCTCCAGCGCAACGGCGATCTCTACGAATTCCTCACCGACACAGAGAAGGACATCGAGGTGGAGATCAAGAACACCGAGATCGAAGACTCTCAGGTCGTGAAACTCCTTTCAGACGTGTTATTCGCCGATGTCCTCCGTGAACCGAAGATCCGCTTCGAGGCCAACAGTCAGGACTACCCTTACGCCCGAAAACTCGACGACCAACTCGTCGGCAAAGACGCGGAGATTACTCTCAACATCATCACGCCGGATCACCGAAACCATGGCGAGACCGCTACGCTCGCGGCGCAGAATACTGGTAAGCCGGAGCTACTGCTCATTCTTCCGGCGAACTTGCGTCTGATCGACGAAGCTCGCCATTTCCTCAGGACGCAGAAGTTCATTCAGCAGAATACGGGGGGCAGCCTGGACGAGAATCGTCGAGCAATCCTGATGGACCGTGCACAGCAAAACAGCCGCCGCCGGACGGCGCTCCAGGAACTCTGTTCTGAGCTTTTCGGCAAATCGCCGATCTTCCTGAACGGTTCGAAGCTCGAATCGGTTAATTACGGCGATCCGCGGAATCGCTTCCATAAGGCCGGGCAGGAATTGATCTCTTTCGCGTTTCCGAATTTGCGGATGCTCAAGGGGAGTTACGACGAGACGACTCTTAGTAAGGCCCTGCTCGAACCCGATGACCTCCTCACCGGAGGCCAGTTGCCAGTCTCCGAGGCCGAGCAGGAAATCCTTACCTACGTCCAGCGCAACCAGAACCAAGGGGAACGCACGTCGGTTGAGGAAATGGTGCGCCAGTTTGGGCGTCGCCCGTATGGTTGGTATTCGACGGCGGTCTGCACGCTGATCGGGCGCCTTTTTCGCATGGGCAAGATCGAGCTGCGCACGTCGGAACTTCTTGATGCCCGGTCCGCTCTGGAGCTTCTTAAGAACTCACGTCAGCACGGTTCGCTCCGGGTGCGCCTTCAGGAACAATTCGACGCGACGAAGGTCAACGCTTTGAAACGTTTTCATCAGGAGTTTTTCGACCGCCCGAACGACGGCACTGATGCCCGTTCCGTTGGGCAGCTCACCAGCGAGGCGTTG
>JACCZO010000469.1 GCA_013695925.1 Chthoniobacterales bacterium | reverse complement strand
GAGTCGGTGTGGGAGTTGGGCTCGGCGTCGGCGTAGGTGTCGGAATTGCTGTGCCAGTAACCGTGAACACGTTTCCGTTGGTGTCGGTAAGGTAAAGCTCGCCAGACGCATCCTCTCCCATCGAGGTCAGCGGGCCCAGGTCGATTCCGCCCACTGCGGTGGGAAAGAGTTGCGAAGTAATATTCTGGAAATCCGAGACGACTCCGTCCTGGTAATTCAGGGTGAAAACTCTGCCCTTGATATCGCCGATACTCCTCGGCCCAAAGCAGTCACCAAAAACGTAGAGACCCGCCAGTTCGCCAGCCTTACTTCCGTGATACACATAGCCGCCAATCACGCAGATGCCGGTGTCCAGGTGGTCATAATCTAGGATAGGATCGACTGCGTTAGGCGGAGGTGGATCGTCCGCATAGGTGGGGTTCTGGATGAAGCCCTCGCGAATGCGCCACCCATAGTTTTCGCCTCCACCGGGATTGGAAGCGCTTTGCAAATCAAGCTCCTCGCGCTCGTGTTCGCCAACATCTCCGATCAGCATGTGGTGATTCACCGGGTCAAAGCTGGCCCGAAACGGATTGCGCAGGCCATAACAGAAGATTTCCTGTTTCTCGGTAGGCGAACCGAAGAACGGATTGTCACTCGGGATCGTGTAGGTGCCGTCGTCCTCGATGTGAATGCGCAGGATTTTTCCGAGTAATGTCTGTGTGCTCAGGGCGTTTCCGTCCGGCAAGAGATGGAACATGCCGTTATCATCCGATCCGCCCCCATCGCCGCTGCAGATGTAGAGGTTGCCCTCATCGCCAGGCCGCGGGCTGAAGCCTATCCAGTCAAAGTTATGATCGGGTTGGGGCTGATCGGCGGTCAGGACCGTGACTTCACTTGCGGGATCGGCCACGTCTGGATCTGCGGCACTGACAGTAAAGCGGGCGAGGTGCGAGACGCCGTTGCCAAAAGCCCCGTCGCCGTCGGTCGTATACGCGACGTAGAAATGGCCGTTCGTGGCGTAGTTTGGATCGAAGGTCATGCCGAGAACCCCGGTGCCCTGACCCTGGCCGGACTTCGAGGAGATATCGAGAAATGGCGTGGGATTTACAGTCCCCGTGGCGAGGTTAATGATTTTGATCTTTCCGCCCTGCTCGGCGACAAAAATCCGAGCCTGATCGCCAGCGGGCGCGCAAACATAAAGAGGGATTGTGAATCCACCTGCCACCAACTGCGCTTCGAGAGCGGCCTGACTGGTTGTCGGACGTACCAGGGTTAGCGCCAGAAAACAGGCACAGAAAGCCAATCGGACGAGATGTCTGCGTGACAGTTGATCTGTGGACGCGTTGGTGATTCGTAATTGCATAGTTCTCTACGGGCGAGAAGCCGCTCGATGAATGTGACGTCATCGCAACCAGAGGGCCCTATCTAGGTCGGCTATGATACTTCGTCTTTCTACGGTCATCCCCACTTCAAGGCAAGAAAAAACTCCTTTAACATAATTACAATTTTATGACAGACAGATGGAGTTGGTACCGTCCCAGACTTGCGCGTCGGCATGTTTCTCGTTTCTCTTCCAACCTCCATCGCGTTGACACCTCCAGAGCGCGCGCCTACGCTCCGGTTCGCAATTCGGCGGGGTAGCCAAGTGGTAAGGTCGGGGTCTGCAAAACCTCTATTCGCGGGTTCGATTCCCGCCCCCGCCTCTCTTTCTGCGCTAAATGGGATCGACGGGCGGATTTCCGATTTGAAGGATCTCACGAGGACACAGTGACTTCCATCCGCCGATGACCTGCCGACCCCATCCTGCATTCGAGAAAATCCGGAAACGAATCGGCCAAGGCAGCGGCCTCTTGCAGTCTTGGCAGGGGGTCGCCTATCGCGTGACGACTCTGGAATATCCTAGCCCAAAAAGTATTCTGCTCGGCCAGGGGAGTTTTCTCCACGGCGGACGCTGGAACGCGATCGGTTCATTTCGCGCCGTCAACGGCAGCATCACCGATACGGTTGCAGTCGCTGAATCGCGCGCCACGGCGGACTATGCGCGCGTGCCGCAACCGTTCCGCGCGCCTCGACTGCTGGTCGCAATCGAGTTTTCGCTCCAGGCGGTTTTGGATCTGACAAGCGCGTCGGTCCGAGCCGCACTCGGTCTCACCGCGGCAGCGCTACGCGAAGAAGATTGGCGCCAGACGCAGGAAACAGGACGGGAAAGTTTCACGCAGACGATCGGACGTGCGGTTTTCTCGAACCATGGCGAAGGCCTCCTGGTTCCCTCAGCCCGTGTTCCAGACGGGATTAACTTCGCCTTTTTTCCAGAGAATCAGCAGAGCGGGAGCCTGGTCGTGGTGCTGGAGTCCGAGAAGTTGGAACGGATCCGCCTCGTGTAACATATACATGTAAATTTGCATGATAAACTGCTTGCTTATCTGCTAAAGGAATCTTAAGTTCGGATCATGAAAGCGAAAAAAAACGCTCCGCGCACCAAGTCCAGCGCGCGGGTCAAAGAATCGGCCGCCGTTTATCATCCGGCAATGAAAGTTGCGCCGCCGCCGGCGATTGATCAGATCGCCGAGAAGTTTGGCCTTCGGCAGGAAACGCTTAGTCGCATGACTGGTTTCTCTCTTCGTGCCGTAGCCGGCTGGAACAGCGGCAAAACGCCCTCTGCACCGGTCAGGCGAGCCCTCGTCGAGATGGACCGGCTGCTCGACAGCCTTTCCCGCCTCATGAAACCGAAAGATGTCGGCCGTTGGCTGAAGGAGCCAAACCCCGCGCTTGAGGGTTCCAGCCCGGTGCAGGTAATCGAGCGAGGCCAGACCGATCGCGTCTGGCGGTTGCTTTATTTCCTCGAATCCGGCGAGCCGGGTTAAAGTTTATTTTCCTCGGGCCGCAAAACGGCCAGCATGCCGGCAACCAGGAGCGGGACGCGAAGCATCACCCCGCGGTGGAAAAACGGGTGGCAGAGATGCAGAAACGGTTCTTCGATGCGAACGTTCTGAGTCCAGGATGCGTATTACACGATATGAATGAGCGTTCGCACTCGCCGCACGGCAAAATCACCCTCCACGGAAATGGACTCGGCGTCCCTTCGCCTGAAATGGTCGAGAAAAGAGCACGCGAAATCGCGATGATCGACGAACGCAATCCGGATGAATTTACGGAAGCCGACTGGCAGCAGGCGAAGAACGAATTAACCGGGGTCGAGGGCTCGCATGCACCGGAGATCGACGATTCGATTGATCAGGAAATGAGCGAGCGCGACGATATCCCCGGCGCCTCCGGGCATCAAGCGCCTAACGACTACGAAGGAGACGAGAATCTCGGCGAGGAACTGGTCAGCGGCGGGATCGACGAAGCGGCGCATGACCAGATGGTCGAGGCGCGCCGCGAGGAATTGGAGCAGGAGCGCGAGGAGCAATGAGCAGCGAAACGGTTTTGGACGAGGTTGAGGCTGCATCGGCCGTTGATCGCCCAGGCGGCGACGATCGGGCTGCCGGAATGTTGGGCCGCTTTCAGCAGGTCCGCAGTTTTTCTCAGTCGCTTTGTGCCACGCTGGAACCGGAGGATTACGTCGTCCAGTCCATGCCTGACGTCAGCCCGACGAAATGGCACCTCGCACACACCAGTTGGTTCTTTGAGACCTTCATCCTCAAAGTCTGGATGCCCGGCTACCAACCGGAGGTGCCGGAATACGCCTATCTTTTTAATTCCTATTACAACGCCGCGGGCGACATGCACCGGCGCGATCTGCGGGGGCTGATCTCGCGCCCGACAGTGGCCGAAGCCTATCGCTTCCGTCGGTCGATCGATCAGCATGTCCAGGAGCTACTGGAAAGCGCAGACCACGAATTGATCGACACCTTGGAACCGGTCTTCACCATCGGACTCCAGCACGAGCAGCAACACCAGGAGTTGCTCGTGACCGATATCAAGCACGTCTTCGCGCAGAACCCGCTGCACCCGATCTTCCGGGAGCGAAACGACCGTCCGCAACGGCGCACGATTGCGCCTTGCGGCTTCGTCGATTTCGAGGAGGCGATTGTGGAAATCGGGCATGGCGGCCGCGGTTTCAGTTACGACAACGAAGGGCCGCGTCACCGGGCCCTGGTCGGGGCGTTTTCGCTCGCCACCCGACCGGTCACAAACGGTGAGTATATCGCCTTTATCGAGGACGGCGGCTACAAACGCCCGGATCACTGGCTGTCGTTAGGCTGGACCACCGTAAACCAACCCGCCTCAGGCGAGTGGGAAGCGCCGCTCTATTGGACGAAACGCGACGGCAACTGGTGGAACTTCACCCTCTCGGGAATGCGCCCGGTCGACGAGGCCGAACCGGTGACGCACGTCAGCCATTTTGAAGCGGACGCCTTTGCCAACTGGAGCGGGGCGCGTCTTCCGACTGAATTTGAATGGGAACGGGCGGCGGCCGGCCTGGAGATCGAAGGCAATTTCGTCGATACGGAGCGCTTTCAGCCCGCGCCGGTGGAAGCCCAGCCTAACGGGAAGCTGACCCGGATGTTTGGCGACGTTTGGGAATGGACAAGGAGCGCTTATCTGCCCTACCCGGGATATCGCGCCGAGCCGGGCGCACTCGGCGAATACAACGGCAAGTTCATGAGCAGCCAGATGGTCCTGCGCGGCGGCTCCTGCGCCACCTCCCAGAATCATATTCGGCCGACCTACCGAAATTTTTTCCAACCGGAAAAGCGCTGGCAGTTCACCGGCATCCGGCTCGCGCGCGACCCTCGATGAAGGGCCCGCCTCACGGAGTGGCCGTCCTCGATCTCGAGCCGGCGGCGTCCGACTTTCTCGAGCAGGCGATCGCGGGTTTTTCCGCGTCCCCGCGCACCTTGCCGAGCAAATTCTTCTACGACGAACGCGGCTCGGACCTTTTCCAGGAAATCTGCGAACTGCCGGAGTATTACGTCACGCGCACCGAGACGGAAATCCTGCGGCAGCACGGGACCGAGATCGCGGAGTCGATTGGCGAAAACGCGGAGTTGGTTGGCTTCGGCACCGGCGCGGGAGTGAAAACACGGCTGCTGCTCGATCATCTGCAGAACCTGATCGCCTACGTCCCGGTCGATATCTCGAAGCAGCGCCTGACGGAATCAGCCGAGGCGCTCAGCCGCGAGATGCCGAATCTGGAAATTCTGCCCGTCTGCGCGGATTACCTGCAACCTTTTGAGCTGCCGACCCCTTCCCGGGAGCCAGCCCATATCGCCGTTTATTTCCCCGGCTCGACGATCGGCAACATGGAGCCGCCTGTCGCGCGCCATTTCCTGGAGCGTGTCGCCCGGCTCTGCGGACACAGCGGTGGTCTGATCATTGGAGTCGATCTGCAAAAATCGAAAGAGGTTCTGGAAGCGGCCTACAACGACAGCGCGGGAGTAACGGCGGCCTTCAATCTCAACATGCTGGACCGCGCCAACCGTGAGCTGGAGGCGGATTTCGATCTTTCTCAATGGCGGCACCGCGCCGTTTACAACGACCAGGCACACCGCATCGAAATGCATCTCGTCAGCGGGCAGGCGCAAACCGTGCACCTCGGCGAGTACGCTTTCGATTTCGCCGCCGGCGAAAAGATCATCACCGAGTTCTCCTACAAGCACACGATCGAAGGGTTCAGTGCGCTGGCCGCCTCCGCCGGATTCCAGCTCGCCCGCGTTTGGACCGATCCGCGGAAACTTTTCGCGGTTTTCCATTTTATAACACTCTGACACTGTAGAAGGGGCGACAACCGGTTGCCGGGGTCATCGCCCCCGGCTACAACTGGCACTCGCCCGATGGATCCGCTCGTTCAATTGCTCGGTGTCAGCAAAAGCTTCGGCGGCACAGCCGCGCTGCATCCGACCGATCTCGAGTTCCAACCTGGCCTAACGACCGCCCTGATCGGCCCGAGCGGCTGCGGCAAGTCAACGCTCCTGCGCCTGATCATCGCGCTGCTCACGCCCGATGCGGGTCGGGTCCTCTTCGATCGCGCGGAAGTCACCGGGGCCAACGCGCAGGAGGTCCGGCGCCGCGTTGGTTACGTCATCCAGGAAGGCGGCCTCTTCCCGCATCTCAACGCGCGGGCCAATGTGCTCCTGATGTCGCGGCATCTGAGACG
>JACCZO010000463.1 GCA_013695925.1 Chthoniobacterales bacterium | reverse complement strand
GGCCGCGAACCATTTTTTGTCGATCGCGCAGAGGGCGCGAGCCTTTGGGACGTCGATGGAAAAGAGTATATCGATTACGTTGGCACCTGGGGACCGGCGATCCTCGGGCATGCCCCCACCGTCGTCGTCGAGGCCGTCCGCGCGGCCGCGGGGCGGGGCGTCAGCTTCGGCATTCCCAATCCGCTCGAAGTAGAAATGGCCGAATTGATCTGCGCCTGGGTGCCATCGATCGAAAAGGTGCGCATGGTCAACAGCGGGACTGAGGCCACGATGTCGTGTGTACGTCTGGCGCGCGGCTTCACCCGGCGCGACAAGATCATTAAATTTGAGGGCTGCTACCATGGCCATGTCGACTCACTCCTCGTCCACGCGGGCAGCGGCGCGCTCACCCACGGCCAACCGGACAGCGCCGGGGTGCCAAAGGAATTTGCCGGCCTAACGATCGCGCTGCCGTTCAATGATCTCGCCGCCGTGCGCCAGGCGTTTCGCCAGAATCCAAAGGAAATTGCCGCCATCATTCTCGAACCGATCCCGGCCAACGCCGGATTGTTCTTTCCGAAATCAGGCTTTCTCGAAACGCTGCGCGCGGAGTGCGACGCACACGGTGCCCTCTTGATCTTCGACGAAGTCATGACCGGTTTCCGGGTCGCACGGGGCGGGGCACAGGAAATCTACGGGGTTAAGCCCGACCTGACCGCGCTCGGCAAAGTGATCGGAGGCGGCCTGCCGGTCGGTGCTTTCGGCGGCCGTGCCGAAATCATGGATCAGCTCTCGCCTCTCGGGCCTGTCTACCAGGCCGGAACCCTTTCCGGAAATCCACTCGCGATGGCGGCCGGGCTCGCCCAATTGCGGGAATTGGAGCGGATCGATGGCTGGAAACAGCTCGAGGAACTCGGCGCCCAGCTCGAGGCGGCGACCCGCGAGTCGTTAGGCAAAACGAAGGTGCCCGCTCTCTTTCACCGCATCGGATCCATGTTCTGCCTCTTCTTCACCTCCGGCCCGGTGGATGATCTGGTCGGCGCGAAACGGAGCGACCTCGAACAATTTCGCCAGTTCTTCAATGCTGCGCTTGACGCCGGGGTTTATTTTGCCCCGTCGCAGTTTGAGACCGGCTTCCTTTCGACTGCGCATACTCCGGCGCAGATCGACGAAACCGCGCGCGTCGTCCGGCACGCCCTGGAGACGTTGAGTCGTTAGGCGTTGCGTCCCATGACTCTCTGCACTAGGGAAGGCACCTCGTGACTTCGCCCGTCCGCGTCCGCGCCCTCGCCAAGTTCTTCTTCGAGGGCGATCGCAAATTCTTCGTCAAGGGCGCCACTTACGGGCCATTCAGACCGGATGCGGCGGGCGATTACCTCGGCAACCCAGAGCAGGCTCGGCGCGACCTCGCCCAGATGCGCGAGCTCGGGATCAATGTCGCGCGCATCTATCATTTGCCGCCGCGCTGGTTTCTTGATTGCTGCGCGGAAGCGGGCGTCCGGGTTTTGATCACTCTTCCCTGGGCGAAGCACATTGAGTTTCTCGTTAGGGCGAAAACGCGACGTGAAATAGTCAAAGCGGTGCGCACCGCGGTCGCGACTCATGCCGGGCATCCCGCCATCTTCGGTTACCTGGTCGGGAACGAAATCCCAACCACCATGGTCCGCTGGCTGGGTGTGCGGCGGGTCACCGAGTTTCTGGAGACGCTCATCCGGGTCGGGCGCGAGGCGGATCCCAATGTTCTCTTTTCCTACGCCAGTTATCCGCCGACGGAATACCTCCTCCCGCAAAACGTCGATTTCTGCTGCTTCAACGTCTATCTGCACGATCAGCGCGACTTCGAAAAATACCTGCTCCGCCTGCAAAACCTCGCGGAAGAAAAGCCGCTCATGCTCGGCGAGTTCGGCATGGACACCATCCGGCACTCCGAAGAAGAGCAGGCCGAAATGCTCAGTTGGCACGTCGACAGCGTGGTCCGCTGCGGACTCGCCGGAACGATTTTTTTCGCCTGGACGGATGAATGGTTCACCGGCGAGCAGGAAATTACCGACTGGTCTTTCGGACTCGTGAGGCGAGATCGCACCCCGAAAAAATCTTTCTTCGCTCTTCAGAACAAACTCGGCCAGGACGATTCGGCGCTGCCGCATCGCGATCTGCCGCGGACACCGTTCGTGTCCGTCATCGTCTGTTCCTACAACGG
>JACCZO010000435.1 GCA_013695925.1 Chthoniobacterales bacterium | reverse complement strand
GCGACTGATCGACCATGAGGTTGATGTGGTTTTCGAACGCCGCGAAATCGCTTTCCTGCCAAAGGCGCTCCTTATCTACCCCCGAGGTCCGGGAGAGAAATGCCTTTCGTCCTGAAACCGCAAAAATTGGCGGAGCGAAGCCCAGCTTCTGGTTGGCTGTCTCGCGCAGGTGCTGCTCGATCACCTTCACCTCGCTTGGTTCGCGCAGATCGGCCTGTTGCAGGACGAAGACGACGTTTTTGAGCCACTTCTGGTTGACCAACCGCAGTAATTCCCAGGCGGATGCGCCCCACGGGTTGACGACCGAGAAGACAAAAAGCACAAGGTCGGCGCGCGGGATGAAATTTTCCGTGATCGTCTGGTGCTCGGCCACCATCGTGTTCGTCCCCGGGGTGTCGACGATGTTGAAGTCCTTGAGAAAAGCGATCGGTTGATAACGCTCGGTTACGTGGGTGGAGACGTCGACCGCCTGCTCGGTTGAGCCGTATTTGAAAATGTAAATTCGGTCCGTGGCGGGGAGGACATCGACCCTGCAAAATTCCTGGCCAAAAAGTGCGTTCAGGAGCGTGGACTTACCGGCTTTCACCTCGCCGACCACGACGAAGAGAAGCGGCTCGCGCACATCCTTGAGCATGTTCTGCAAGGTGTCGAGCATGGCGGGCTCGCGCTGCATGTCGGCCGCCAGCTTGAGGAGGGCGGAGAGCGCGGCCTCCGTCCGGCTGCGCAATTGTAAATAAAGATCCGCGACCATGCCGGCTCCTTAGGGCGTCGTCGGAGCAGGAGTGGGCGTGAGCGGAGGCATCACGACCGGGCTCACCCCGGGCGAGGAAAGCGGAGTCGGGCCTTCCGAGCCCGTCTCTCTTGGCGTCATTGGCTTACCCATCGCGATCAATTCCGAGACCGTGACGAACTTAAACCCTTTCGCCTCGAGGCGGTCGAAGGTCTCCGGCATCGCCTTGATCGTCCCGGCATGAATGTCGTGCGAAAGAATGATCGAACCGGGGCGCGTTTCCTTCACGATGCGACTCGTCACGACGGAGGGGCCCGGCCTTTTCCAATCCAGCGGATCAACGTCCCAGAGAATCGTGCGATAGCCAAACTCGGCGTTGATCCATTTCTTCTGCCGGGCGGTGATCGAGCCGTAAGGCGGTCGCATGATGACAGGGCCGGTGCCGATCGCCGCGCGAATGGCATCGTCAGTCTTTTGCAGCTCGGCCCGCACTCTTCCATCGCTCATTTTGCCAAAAGCGGGATGGGACCAACTGTGGTTGCCGATTTCGTGTCCTTCGCGCACTGCCCGCTGCAATATCCCGGGATGCTCGACCACATTCTTGCCGATAACAAAAAAAGTGGCGCGAATGTGATGCTTGGCCAGGAGGTCGAGCAACTCCGGGGTTAACTTTTCGCTCGGACCATCGTCGAAAGTCATCGCGATGTAGGGCCCGCCGACATGCACCGCGCTATAGCTGATCGCAGGCACGGTCGCGGCAGGGGGCGGGGTAGGAGTAGCGGTCGAGGATGGCGGTGCGGTGGAGTTCTGAGCCGCGAGACAGCCAGCCAGAGAGAGGGTGAGCGAGCTGGCCAGGAGAAGAAGGCGGAGCGAGGCTTGGAACTGCAGTTTCACAGGCAAGGGTGCGCTGTATCGAGCAAACGAGCAAATGGAGGGCCGGGCGACGGGAGCCTAACGATCGCTCCTTCCAATTCCAGCCGTCATTCTGAACGCCACCGTTTGGGGCGGACCCGGCGGCGGCGAAACGATCGCGCGCCTGCGCCGCATCGATCCGGATGTGAACGCCATCATCTGCAGCAGCTCTGCGGACGAAGCGGCCCACTCCGAAGTTCTCTTCTACGGATTCCGCGGGGCGCTCCCCAAGCCCTTTACCCGGCGGGAACTGGCCGACGCCCTGGAACGGTCGCTCGCCTCGAACGCGGCTGCCCGCTGATTGGAAAGTTCGTTAGGCCAATCAGCTTTTCGGGACCTGCTTCAGTTCGCTGATGAAGACCTCCGGGCCGCCCCGGACATAACCGAGCACGGCAAGCGGTTTGCCCTCGCCGTTCATCATGACAATCGTCGGGAAACCTCGAATCCCCAATTTCTGGGCCAGCGTCTGGTTCTGCGTTCTCACTTCCGCAGTGAGCGGTTTGGCGTGCGGAAAATCGAGCCGCACCAGCACGAGATTTTTCGTGGCATACTCCGCAAAGGTGGGCTGGGAAAAAATCTCCTTCTCCATCAACTTGCACCAACCGCACCAGTCGGAGCCGGTAAAATCGAGGAGGAGGAGCTTATCCTCAGCCTTGGCCTGCGCCTGGGCCCTGGCGAAGTCGGTCATCCAGTTCGCCTCCGCCCGGGCGGAGGGAAGCGAAGCGAGCCCGAGGAAAGCGGCCAGGAGGGCAAGGCGGAAGTGTTTCACCGCGCCACAGTCGCCGAGAGGGTGCTCTGGCGCAACATAGCTTGCCCCCGCTAAACAGATACCCTCCCGCAGGCAGGAGGCTACAAATCCCCTCACAAAAGGGCGCCCGCGGACAGAACACCTGCCCGCGGGCGACGAAAAGTAGCCTCGGATACCAGCCGTTAGGCTGCCAGAGTCGTTAGGCGATCAGGTCGACTTGAGGTGACCGGAGACGAGCTTGGTCATCTCAAACATGCTCACCTGGCTCTTGCCGTTGAAGACCGGCCGCATGTTTTCATCAGCGTTGATCTGCGTTCTCTTCTTCTTGTCCTGCAGACCGTTTTTCTTGATGTAGTCCCAGAGCTTCTTCGTCAGCTCCGAGCGCGGGAGCGGTTTCGAGCCGACGATGAGAGAGAGCTTTTCATCCGGTTGGACGGGCTTCATGAAAGCTGCGTTGGGCTTCCGTTTCGAGGGTGTTTTCTTGGCTGTGGTTTTGGGCATAGAGGGTGATTAATCGCTGGGCAGTGCGAGAGCAATACTAATTTTTTCCCGAGTGAAAAAAAATTACAGGCCGGTCGCGACCTTTCGCACCACTGCAACGACCGCCAAATCGTCCGGTAACGTGCTGCCGGCATCGGGCGCGACCCGCTCGACAACTTTCCGGAGTAACCCCTGCGCGCTCGATTCATTCTGCGCCAGCAGCGCCTGCAAACGGGTCGGGCTCCAGCGTTCGCCTTCTTCTTTCCAGGGTCCGTAAAGCCCGTCCGTGTAGAGGAGAAATCCATCGCCGGGCCGCAGCTCGATTGCCGTCTCGGCAAACTGCGAATCCTCGAGCAAGCCTAACGGCGGCGCGTTTGACGGCACCAGCTCGGTCTCCGCCCCCTGCCGAGTTACCAGGAGCGGCGGATGTCCCGCCCCGACCACGCTGGCCCGGCCGCTTTCGGGATCAAGGGCGACACACATCGCCGTCATGAAAGACCGCGCGCCGAAGATGCTGCGAAAATCCGCATTCACCGCCTGCATGATTTTCGCCGGCTCCACGTGCTCTACGCTCCCGTGGTGGAACAGCAATTTTGCCAACGTCGTAAGGAGAGCCGCAGCCGCGCCGTGTCCGGTAGCGTCCGCAATCCAAAAAAGGGTGCGCCGATCCGGCATCCGCAGCCAGCCATAGATGTCGCCCCCAACCTGAATCACGGGCCGGTATTCCGCGGCGATTTCCCAGCCCGGCAGATTTGGCGGCTTTTGCGGAATGAGCGATTGCTGAGTCAGCCGGGCCGCCGCCAGGTCGCGCTCCAGGTTTTCTCGCCACGCTTCCAGTTCCTTGTTCTGCTGCTGCAACTGGCGCCGCAACGATTGGAGCCGCAACTGCGTATCGATCCGTGCCCGCAGGACCGGGAGATTGATCGGCTTGGTCACGAAATCGTTGGCGCCCGCTTCGAGGCAAAGCACCTCGCTTTCTTCGCCGCCGTCCCCGGTGAGCATGATCACTGGCAATTGCGCAATTGCAGGGTCGGCGTCGGCCCGCAGGCGCGCCAGCACTTCGGCGCCGTTCAGCTCCGGCATGTGGAAATCGAGGAGGAGAAGCGAGGGCAGATCCCGCGGCAATGTTTCAAGCGCCTCGATGCCGCTGGCGGAATCTCGGCAGTGGTAGCCGGCACTGCGCAAGGCCTGCAGCAGCATCCGCCGGCTGGTCCGGTCGTCATCTATCACCAGGATGTCGTCGCCTTTGCCCTCGGTCATCTTTTTAGATTCGGAATCTCGGCAGCGGGCATTCGCATTTTTGTTTGAAATCGCAATTGGCAGGTCAGCCGCTGCAAATAAACTTTGTCACTCGCAATCGAATGAACTACAAAACGGGACACATCGTCCAAGGCTCCGCTTTATGAAACCATCGATCTCGCTCGCCCTTTTCACTGCCCTCTTTATCACTGCCTGCACGGAGCCGGAGCCGCCACCGCGCCGTCAGCGGTCCGCCTCCTATCCGATTGCGCCCGAGACGCAATACCCGCCGGTCCAGCAGCCATTCGAACAAGCGACGCCGCCGCCGCCGCCGGACTACGGCATGCAGACCCCGCCGCCGGAGACAACTGCGCCGGCCGCCGAGGTCAAACCGACCCGGGGCGACATTCCTTACGGCATCCCGGTTCCCAGCAAGCCCGGGTTTGTCACCAGCCCGTACGCGCCTGACCAGGGCTACGTCGACGTCCGCGGCTTCCCGCCCGGGACAGAAGTACGCGACCCGTACTCGAACAAGATTTTCCTCGTCCCCTAACGAGGCGGCATTTGCTGCCGGAACTTTCTGTCAGGCGACCGCGCCCGTGCCGCGCGGGCGGTGCTGGACATTTCGGCGCAACTTGGGCGCGCAGAAAACTTGACCTCTCTATCTCAAATTCCAGAATCCAAAGACTTTTAGATCATGGATGAGATTCGGATAAAACGCGCGCCGCGCATCGAGGCCGAGATCAACGTCTCCGGCGACAAGAGCATTTCCCACCGCGCGGTCATGATTGCTTCGCTCGCCAACGGGCCTTGTGTCCTGCGCGGTTTTTCGGCCAGCGCCGATTGCCTGAACACGATTGTGGCGATGCGCGCGCTCGGGATTAAAATCGAGCAGCCCGAGCCCGAGGTCCTCATCGTTCATGGCAAGCGGCGAAAGTTGAGCGCGCCCAAGGAGGAAATTAATTGCGGCAATTCCGGCACCACCATGCGACTTCTCGCCGGGCTTCTGGCCGGGCAACCTTTTTCCAGTCAACTGGTCGGTGATGGTTCCCTTTCTGCCCGCCCGATGGGGCGGATCATCGAGCCGCTCCGCCTGATGGGCGCTAAGATCGAAGCCGGGGGAAAGAACGAGACCCCGCCCTTGCGCATCGAAGGGGCTCCCTTGCACGGCATCAAATACACCACCCCGGTGGCAAGCGCGCAGTTGAAGAGCGCGCTTCTTTTCGCCGGTCTTTTCGCGAAGGGAAAAACCACCGTCCAGGAACCGGTCGGGACCCGCAATCACACCGAGCTGATGCTCAAATATTTTCTCGTCCGCACTCACAAGGACGAGCACGGAGTGAGCGTTTTCGGAGATCACGTTCCGGAATCGCGCGACTTCAGCATCCCGGGCGACATTTCTTCCGCCGCCTTCTGGCTGGTGGCCGCGGCCGCCCAACCCGGCGGTCACGTTCTGGTGCGGGACGTCGGTCTGAACGAAACCCGCACAGGCCTGCTCGGCGTGCTCGTGCGGATGGGCGCGCAGGTGCGCGAAGCGATCGAAGACGTCGACCAGGTGGAACCGCGCGGGATTGTCGAGATCACCGGAGCGCATCTCAAGGCAACCGTTATTCAGGGCAAGGAAGTGCCGCGCCTGATCGATGAGCTGCCGATTCTCGCCGTGGCCGGCGCGCTTGCCCACGGCACCACCATGATCCGTCACGCCCAGGAATTGCGGGTCAAGGAAACCGACCGGATCGCCGCCATCGCGCACAATTTGCGCTCGATGGGAGCACAGGTAGTTGAGCTGAGCGACGGACTCGAAATCCATGGCCGCGCCCCGCTCCATGGCGCGCGCCTTTCCAGTTTTGGCGATCACCGCATCGCGATGGCCTTCGCCGTCGCCGGCATGTTCGCGGAAGGCGAGACCGTCATTCAGGATGTGGATTGCGTCGCGACCTCCTATCCCGGTTTCGAAAAAACCTTGAGCGAACTGGTCAACCCAAAAGGTTTTCGGGCCACCACGCGCGTCATCAGTCTTTCCCACACCCGTCCGGAGGAAGATTAGCCGCTCCGGCGCCGGTCTCGCGATGAACTCCGGCACCGCGCACAGAATCATCGCGATCGACGGCCCGGCCGCCTCCGGCAAAAGCAGCGTCGCCCGTGAGCTGGCCCGCCGGCTGGGATTTGTTTACGTCAATTCCGGCGCCATGTATCGCGCCATGACGTGGCTCGTTCTGGAGCGCGGCATTCCGGCGACAGATGCCGCCGCGATCGAGGAACTGGCCGAGCACGCCCCGATCTCGTGTCAATTGCGGGAGCGCGATTCCCTCATGTTGATCGATGGCATCGATCCCGAGCCGTTCCTGCGGGAGGACCGTGTCAACGAAAATGTCTCCCTCGTCAGCAGCGTCCCGCGGGTCCGTGAGATTTTGGTCGACCACCTCCGGCGCTATGCCGCGACTAACGATCTCGTGATGGAAGGCCGTGATATCGGCTCGGTCGTTTTTCCGGACACGCCCTTCAAATTCTATATCGACGCTTCACCCGACATTCGTCTTCGGCGGCGCGAGGCCCAGGGCCAACGCGATCGCATTACCGCGCGCGACGAAGCGGATTCCTCACGTCGCGCTTCGCCCCTCGTCATCGCGGAGGACGCGCACGTCATCGACAGCTCGAACCTAACGATCGACGGCGTGGTCGGAGAGATCATTGGCCGTCTCAAACTGAAGGGCCTCACGATCTCGCGGTGAACCCCTGGTATTTCACGTTCTATCATCTCACCCGGCTGATCGCGCGGGTCTTCTTTCGTTTTCGCGTCCTCCATCGCGACCGCCTCATCCAGGAAGGACCGGTCATCCTGGCCATGAACCACGAAAGTTATCTCGATCCGCCTTTTGCCGGCATTGGCTGCCGGCGCGCCATTTATTTTCTCGCCCGTAAATCGCTCCTCGACGTTCCGGTTCTCGGCTGGCTGTTGCCCAGGCTAAACGTCATCCCGGTCGACCAGGAGGGCGGCGATCGCAATGCGCTCAAGGCAATCATCCGCATCCTGCGGGCGAATCATTGCGCTCTGTTTTTTCCGGAGGGCTCTCGCACTCTCGACGGCCAGCTCCAGCCACCCCAGCCGGGAATCGGCCTCGTCATCGCCAAAACGCTCGCCCCGGTCGTGCCGCTGCGAATCTTCGGCGCGCACGAAGCGCTGCCTCGCGGCGGCGGCAAACTACGTTTTTGCCCGGTCACAATTGTCGTCGGCGAAGCAATCCGCTTCACTGCAGCCGACGTCGAAGGGAACGGACGCGAAGTTTACCCGCGGCTGGCCCAACGAGTAATGGACGCTATCGCCGCGCTCCATCTCGAATAACGCCCTCCCCATCTTCGTCCTCGTCCTCGTCCTCGTCCTCGTCCTCGTGCTCGTGCTCGTGCTCGTGCTCGTGCTCGAACCGTAAAAACAGATTCCGATTACGAAAAGAAGCATGCGGTTTGCGACCGGTCCCGCCCCACCGGATACTCTTCGATGGAATTACCCGGACCACCCGCGCGCCCGCCCGGTGCGACCCGCGCACCAGCCAGCGGCCTAAAGGTCATGCTCGGCATCCTGGTTGTTTTCGCCCTCCTCGCGGGCTATGGACAATGGCAGCATTCCCGGCGTCCGCAGACCGAGACCTTCACGATCGTTCCTGCGCCTGCCGTCTCGCCCGCTCCCTCCCCTAACGAAGACTAACAAACTCGCAAACCACCGATTTGTTTCGAATAACCTGAGGCTGTTTTGGTCTCACTATCTTATGAAGAGAAATTTACTCCTTCCGCTCCTCGCCGCCCTTGCCCTTGGCGCGGGCGCCTGCCAAAAACAACAGACCGACGCGGAACGCAACGCCGAGATCGAGCGCCAGGTGCAGGAGCGCGTCAACGCCGAGCGCCAGGCGGACGACCGGCAAAAGATGGCCGAGCGCCAGGCCGCGCTCGAGGAGCGCATCAACGCCCTTGCCGCCGCTCAAAAACGTCCCTCCGCCACCGCCACCGCCGCGCCTAACGAACCCGCTTCCTCTCCCGCGCGCGCCTCCGCGCCAGCGGCCGAGACCGGTTCCTATTCCATTTTCTATCGCAAACTGGATCCCTACGGCGACTGGATGGAGACGAGCGATTACGGCTACGTTTTCCAGCCGCGCCAGGCCACCCAAGCCCGCGATTGGCGCCCCTATACCAACGGCCATTGGGTTTACACCGACGCCGGCTGGACCTGGATCTCGGACGAGAAATTCGGCTGGGCCACTTATCACTACGGGCGCTGGGTTCGGCTGCGCAGCGTCGGCTGGGTCTGGGTGCCGGGCGAACAGTGGGCTCCGGCCTGGGTTTCCTGGCGCAAAGGCGGCGGCTACGTCGGCTGGGCGCCCCTGCCGCCCGAAGCGCAGTTCGATCGGCAGACCGGGATCCGGAACTGGGCCGACAACTATTACGATATCGGTCCCGACCAATACGCCTTTGTCCCGGCCAACGAATTCGGCCGCAAGCTGACTTCGCGCGAAATTCTCCCGACCGAGCGCAACGTCACGATCATCAACCAGACGACCAACATCACGAACATCGTCTACAACAACTCCGTCATCGTCGACCAGGGGCCGAGCTACGACGACCTCCGCAAACAGAGCCGGCAACCGATCGAGCGCTATCGGCTCGAGCGGACGCAGGGCATGACGAACGATGTCCCCGTCTTCAAAGGCGAAGTGGTAGCGCTGCCGACGGTTGATTTCCGCCAGGCGGAGCGGGCGACGCGCCCGGCCCGGGTCACGCGGACAATCGCACAGCCAGTCGCGGAACGGGGCTGGGCGGGAATCGAAAACGCGCAAGCGGCGCAGAAGGCCCGCGCCAAGATGCAGTCCGAGGCAACGCCGCCGCCCAACCTGCCGCCGAAGCGGTTCGTTAGGCCCAACCAGGGAAACGCTGTGCCGCCGCCGGCCTCTCCCGTCGAGGTTGCCCGCCCGGGAAAACCCACCCTCCCGACCGCGAGTATCACTCCGCTGGGAACGCCAGTGCCGGCTCCCATTACGCCCCCGACCGTCGCGCCGACGGCGAGCCCGCGCCCGACTCCCACGGAAGCGTCATCGTCCCGGCCAGACCGAAAGAATAATCGGCCCCAGCCGACCGCCACGGCGGCCGTGACCCCGGTCGAGGTGGCCGACCCGACTCCGCCTCTACCGGCAGAGAACGTCTTTTCGCCCAAGGAAGCCGATCGCAATCGGCGCGAGGCGGCCCGCGCCGCGCAGGAAGCACAGCGCAAGCAGCGGGAGGAAGCGCAGGCGCAACGCCAGGCCGAGCGGCAGGAGAAAATGCAGGGGCGTCGCGGCCAAAAGCCCGGCCGTCCCGAAGCTTCGCCCGCCGCCACGCCGAAACCGCCAGCCGCGACTGTCACGCCTCCGGCCGCGGAGGCTCAGACGCCGACGCCGGCCGCTTCCGCCAGCGCGGAGACCGGAGAGAAAAAAATGACCGCGGAGGAAAAACGCCGGGCGAAGCGGGCCGAGAAACGGGCCGAGCGGCAGGCGAATAAGCGCGCATCGGGCCAGACCGAAGAAGCGCCCGAACCGGTCGAGGGCGCCACGCCCGAAGCGCAACAGCCCTAACGATTCCAAACCGCCATTGTAGCCGGGGGCGCCGACCCCGGCCGCTTCGATTGCGGGAAAAATCCTCTGGCAACGTCAACCTCTGCCGGGGTCCCCGCCCCCGGCTACCACCGCTCTGCGGCGAGCTTCCGCGCGTAGGCGAGGGTATCGATTGCGTCCGGCGTCTTGTCGCGCCGGATCGCCTTGATTCGCGGGAAGCGGAGCGCGAGGCCGCTCGCGTGCCGTTTGCTTGGCTGGATCGAATCGAAGGCGATCTCCAGGACCGTGTCCGGCTTCACTTCGAGATAACGCCCGCGATCGCGGATCGTGTTGCGGCGAAAATGCTCGGTCAGCTCCGCAATCTCGACATCCGTCAGACCGCTGTAAGCCTTGCCGATCGGGAGCAACTGGCCGCTCTCCTCATCCCAGACCGCGAAGGTGTAATCGCTCAGGACATGATTGCGTTTTCCGTGTCCCAACTCGGCCGCCACCACCACGACGTCGAGCGTGGCCAGTTCCTTCTTCAGCTTGAACCAGGAGAGCCCGCGCCGCCCCGGCGTGTATTGGCTCTCCGGGTCCTTGATCATGAGTCCTTCGTTCAAACGGCGCCGCGCCATCACAAAGGCGGACTCTATCTCGTCGGCCGAGCGGGCCGGCGAAACTTCCGCGACTTGGAACTGCGGCGGCATCGTTACGCCGCGGAGCAGCTCGCGCCGCTCGCGCAGCGGCGAGCGCAGGAGCGAGCGGCCATTCAGCCAGAGCAGATCGAACGCGATGTAAACCACCGGCACGTCAGCCGCCGGGGCGTCGAAGAGATCGGCGCTCTCGCTCTTGCGCCCGAGCCTTTTTTGCAGATCGAAAAAAGTCAGTTTCTTCCCGTGCTCGAAGGCCACGATCTCGCCATCGAGAATGACCTCATCCGTAAAACCGCGAGCTCGTTCCGCGATCTCGTCGAATTGCCCGGTGACACGGCGGAGGTCACGCGAGAAAAGTTCCGCCCGCTCCGCGCCGAGATGCAGCTGGGCCCGGATGCCGTCAAACTTGTCCTCCACGTAAACGATCGATTCGTTAGGCGCCGCGCCCACGAACCGCGCCCAGATCGCTTCCGCGGTCGGCTCCGGGCTGGCGAGCATGGATTTGATCGGGCGAAAAAGGGTCAGCTCGGCGCGACCGAGTTCGCGCCGGGCGGCGAGGAGCGCGGTCTGCCCGATGTCGCCCAGCAACATGTGGGCTTCCTTCAATTCATCGAGCGAGACTTCGAAGGCGCGCGCGATCGCTTCCTCGACCAGGCCTTCCCGCAGGCCGATGCGCAGGTCGCCGGTCAGGATCTTGACCACATACTGGGCT